>JAFUKO010000131.1 GCA_017473555.1 Ruminococcus sp.
CTGAGAAGAACGATGTAAGAACAGTTTTAAGACTCCACCCATATCTTGCACCATTCAAGGCAGCAGTGCTCCCACTTTCTAAGAAATTAGGCGAGCAGGCTGAGGCTCTCTACGATGAGCTTTCAAAAGACTTTATGGTTGAGTACGATGACGCTGGTTCTATCGGTAAGCGTTATCGCAGACAGGACGAAATCGGCACACCGCTTTGTATCACTTACGACTTTGAGTCCCTCGAGGACGGCTGTGTAACAGTTCGTGACAGAGATACAATGGAACAGGTAAGAATCAAGATTGACGAGCTCAAGGCTTATATTGCTGATAAAATCAAATTCTGATTAAACCAAACATAAAACTACCCGACAAGGCTAAGTCTTGTCGGGTTTTGTTTTGCTATAAATTAATATTCAAGTCCTACAAGCTTTAGCTGAATGGCAGTTGCATCCAGGATAGACGAAGCTCCGTCACGATCAAAGTCAGCAACAGAAAAAATTTTAGGCTTAGACCAGATAGCCCACAAAGGATATTCCTTCATACCTGCAAGCGAGCATTGTATATATGTCACATCAAGTATGTCTAAGCTGTCGTCGTCATTCACATCACCCATCTTAGCTTAATTTTACTATATAGATGTAAAACTCATACTGACAGAGTGCACACAATATATACAAAGTGTTTGTGTATATTACCATTATAAAAGCATCACTGCACAAAAAATCCCCACCGCTTTTGGTGGGGATTAACATAATCATTTTATGATTTTATATAACGAACATTAAACCTCTATTTCGCCGTCGAAAACCTTAGTCGCAGGGCCTGTCATAAGAACACGTTCGTCGGTGTAGTTGATAATCAAGTCGCCGCCACGAAGATGCACGGTGATATCTTCGCCTTTTTTGCAGAATCCGTTTTCAACTGCTGCGACAGCTGTCGCGCAAGCACCTGTACCACATGCCCAGGTTTCGCCACTACCACGCTCCCAAACACGCATCTGCAATGTATGGTCATCAATCACCTTGACAAACTCTGTGTTTACTTGCTCAGGGAAAGCTGAGTGTTTCTCAAAATACGGACCGATTTTTTCAAGCTCTAAAGAATCCACGTCATCTACAAAAGTAACACAATGCGGATTTCCCATTGACACACAGGTTACTATATGCTCCTTACCGTTGACCAATAATGGCTTTGCTATAACTTTATCCTCTCCCTCATAAATAACAGGGATGTTTTCAGCTTTAAGCTCAGCCTTTCCCATATCAACCTGAAGCAGTTCAGCCTTTCCGTCAACTGCGGTAATTTTCATATTTTTAATACCGCTTAATGTTTCGATAGAAACAGTGTCCCTACCCTTGTCCTCAATCAGGTTATCGTAAACGTACTTACCAACGCATCTGACACCGTTGCCGCACATTTTGCCCTCAGATCCATCAGCATTGAACATACGCATTTTAGCATCTGCAACATCACTTGGACAAATAAGAATAACACCGTCACCGCCGATAGAAAAACGTCTATCGGAAAGTTTCCTAGCCAGTGCATTAGGATCATCAATTTTTTGGTCAATTGCATTTATATAAACGTAATCATTTCCAATTCCGTGCATTTATGTGAATTTCAACATTTGTGTCACCTTTCCTGCATAACAATATATGGAAAGTATAACATACAGCGTGTTATTTTACAACCTATTTACATTATTATGGCTGTATTATGGCTGTTTTATGTGGCTTTTCACACTCGTACACTGCTTGACAAAAACCGTGTCAAAGACTATACTTTTGCTATATTTTTCTACACTATTTTACATTTTGAGGAGAGCACTATGATAGACGTCCCTAGCATATTTGGAATAGACGTTTTTAACGAACAGGTTATGAAAGAACGTCTTCCGGAAGATACATACAAAGCCTTAAAAGCAACTATCCAGAATGGTGAGTCGCTTGACATCAATGTTGCTAACATTGTTGCAGAAGCCATGAAAGAATGGGCAATCGAAAAAGGTTGCACCCACTACACTCACTGGTTCCAGCCGATGACAGGTATCACAGCCGAAAAGCACGACAGCTTTCTGACACCTGCACAAGATGGCAAGGTAATTATGGAATTTTCGGGCAAAGCTTTAACTAAGGGTGAGAGTGATGCATCGTCTTTCCCTAACGGCGGAATCCGTGCTACTTTCGAAGCACGTGGCTACACAGCGTGGGACCCGACATCATACGCTTTTGTCAAAGACAGCTCACTGTACATTCCGACCGCTTTTATGTCATACACAGGCGAGGTGCTCGACAAGAAAACTCCGCTTTTACGCTCAATGGACAGAATAAGCTCCGAAGCTCTCAGAATCTTAAAGCTTTTCGGCAAGGATGATGTAACACGAGTTACCGCAAACGTCGGTGCTGAACAGGAATACTTCCTTATTGACCGCAAAATGTACGATAAACGTAAAGACTTAAAATACACAGGACGCACACTTTTCGGAGCGAGAGCAACCAAAGGTCAGGAGCTTGAAGATCACTATTTCGGTGCTATCAAAAACCGAGTATCACTCTTTATGAAAGAGCTCGACGAACAGCTCTGGAAACTTGGTATTTACTCAAAAACAAAGCACAACGAGGTTGCACCGTCACAGCACGAGCTTGCTCCTGTATTCACTACAACAAACATTGCAACTGACCAGAACCAGCTTACAATGGAAACTATGAAGACAATCGCCAGAAAGCACGGTATGTCTTGTTTACTCCACGAAAAGCCGTTTGCTGATGTCAATGGTTCAGGTAAGCACAACAACTGGTCACTCTCAACAAACACAGGCGAAAATCTGCTCAAACCAGGTAAAAAGCCTGAGGAGAACACACAGTTCTTACTGTTCCTTGCAGCAGTTATCAAGGCTGTTGACGAACATCAGGACTTACTAAGAATCTCTGTAGCAACCGCTGGTAATGACCATCGTTTAGGCTCAAGCGAAGCTCCACCAGCTATTATTTCCATGTACTTAGGTGACGACCTCGAAGCTGTTGTTGATGCTATCATCAATAACGAAGAGTACGAATCCCACGGCCGAGTGCTGATGAAAACAGGCGTTGAGTCAATGCCAGACTTTAAGAAAGACAACTCTGACCGCAATCGTACTTCGCCATTTGCATTTACAGGTAACAAGTTTGAGTTCCGTTCTCTTGGTTCATCAATCAGCATTTCGTGTCCGAACATTATGCTCAACACTATTGTTGCTGATGTTCTCTCCCAGTTTGCGGACACTTTAGAAAACGCAGAAGACTTTGAGTCTTCCTGCAGACGTCTTATCAAACACACATTTAGAGAGCACAAGCGTATCATCTTCAACGGTGACGGATATACAGACGAGTGGGTTGAAGAAGCTAAGCGCAGAGGTCTCCTTAATCTCAGAAACACTCCTGAAGCTTTAAAGCATTTCGTTGATAAAAAGAATATAGATCTGTTCATCAGAAACCGCATCTACGGTGAAACCGAGGTCAGAGCCAGATACGAAATTCTGCTCGAAAACTACTCTAAGGTTATCGCAATCGAAGCTCAGACTATGATAAATATGGCGAAGAAAGACATCTTCCCTGCTGTATCAAAATTCACAGGAGAGCTTGCACAGACTATAGTTAACAAAAAAGCTGTATCCGAGTTCATCAAAACAGATGCAGAAGAAAAGCTCCTCAAAGAGTTGTCAGAACTTCTTAGCAAATTCGCTGTTCTTACTGAGGAACTCGAAGAAAAAACAGCACTCGCTAAAAACTACAAAGACAATCCGCTCACTCTTGCCGAATACTATCGAGATTATGTTCTGTCAGCAATGAACAGATTGAGAAAAGTTGGCGACACCATAGAAAACCATATGTCAACAGAACACTGTCCATATCCGTCATACGGTGATATGCTTTACTCAGTGCAGTAAACTTCATAAAACAACAAACGGAGACGCATCAATTGATGTGCCTCCGTTTTTCTCTTATTCAAGCTGTTCTTTTAGCAAAGCTCTGCCTTTTGAAAGTCTACTTTTAACTGTTCCCTCAGGAATATTAAGTACTCTTTTGATCTCCTTAATAGAGTAATCTTCGACATAAAACATAATAATAACTAGGCGGATTTTCTCAGGTAGGCTGTCTATAGCCTCGCCAATTTCAACATTTATGTATGGGTTGTCCCTGCTAGAAATCTCAGGAAGCTTCGTGTCATCAATAAGCTCAGATTTACCTTTCTTTTTAAGCGTGCTTTTGCATTCGTTAATGAGTATTCTCACAAGCCACGTTCTGAAAAACTCTTCTTTTTTCAGCTTGTGCAAATTCTCGTACGCTTTGAGTATTGCTTCGCTGACACAGTCCTGTGCATCGTGCTCGTTTTTCAGCATCGACATCGATACTCTGTACAATGTATCTGCCGATGTCCTAACCAGCTGTTCAAATTTATTTACATCCATAGCTACTGTACCTTAAAAATCAAATATGTATTAGGATTGTCTGAATAGTCAGGAGCGAGCACTCCATCCGTTATAGGGTTCAAAACAAGATAAGCATTAGATAGTTGCTCGTCAATGCACCTGAAACCTATAGTAATAGTTCTTGTTTCATTCGGCATAATAACAGGACAGTAAAAATCTTTGTCGTTGCTACCGTGTGAGCTCATATAGAAAACCTCAATATCGCAATACTCAGTAGCAGTGATAGCTTGTGCTTTGTCAATTTCTACTGCGTCTTTGTAGTTTCCGTATGCATCCTTTGTAAGTGTTTTAAGTCTATGCGGAATAAAGAGCGTGACCTCTTTGTCCGTAGTATTTACATACTCGATGTCTATAAGCACGAGTTTTTGTTCTTTACTCTCACAGCTTAAAAGCTTTGATTCTGTATTTACTCCGTCACCGGTTTGCCAGATTTCGATAGTTTTTGGGAGCAGCTTACCTTTGGAGTCCGCTACCTCATTTATATCAAATGAAGGATAAATATCATTTGTGTCAAGACCATTTACGTTATCTGTGACACGTATATCTTTAATCTTTGATCTCACCTGTAGCTCGCTCTCTCCTGCTGTCTCATTCCAGCCGATAAACGTAAGCTGAGCATCCTTTTGCATTTCGACATAATTATACTCATATTCATAATAAGACGCAGTATCATCTGTCATTTCACTCGAATTATTCTCAGGCTCAAAGAATCTATCGTGGTCTTCTTCTGTACCTTCTGTAAATGTGATTGAATTAACAAAAGCTTCAAGCTCATCGTCTGTGACAGTTTCGCCACGATATATGAGTATCAGTACATTAGCTTCTTCATACCACACAAAGTAGCGTCTTAGTCCTTGATAATCGTCTGTTCCTGTCAATTCATAAGTCGGACGCGATGCAATAGTCATCTTGGTATATTCCTTGACATTTCTCTCGATTACATTATAGTAAATGCTTTCATAAAATCTCATCGGCATTATGGTAAAGCCAAAAACCCACTCTTCACAATCACGATGGAATTTCAAACCGCCTGAATCAGGTTGTTCTTTAAAACCTTCTGGAACATCGACATTCATCTTGACGAATTTTGGTGCATCTTCATTTATGTTGATATCAATAGCAACGCCATAATTTCCAACCTTCTTTGCTATTGCACCACACATTTTAACCGCACCGAAAACAGCGCTCGGGAGTATTGCAAGAATAAGAATAACAGCGACAACAACTCTGAATGGTGTGCTAAATCTTCTGGTTTTACTTTTATTTCTTGCCTCACTCAACGCACTTTCAATAGTATAAGTAAAACGCTCAGGTGGTTCCTTGAAAACATTTTGCAGTTTGTCTTTCATTATAATCTTCCTCTCTATAAAGAATAGTAATGAATTCATTCTATATATTAGATTATCGAAAAGCTCAAAAGGTTCACTAAAAAAAGAAAAAGTACCCCGATAAAAACCGAGGTACTAAGTATATCAATTTTTCTTAAAGAAAGCTACAGCTACGGCACCAGGTCCTACGTGGGTACCGATTGTACTTCCTATAACGGTTGTATTAAGTGCACTCTTTGCGTGAGCCCACAGCTGTTTGCTGTCTTCAACGTACTTCTGTAAAAGTGTATCATTAAGGCCTGTATATCCAAGAAGTACAGGTTTATCGAAATCAACTCCGCCTGCTTTTTCAATTTCCTGAACAAGAAGATTGTTGCCCTGCTTTGAACCTCTGGCTTTTCCAAGCATCTTGATTTCGCCGTTTTCAACAGAAACTACCGGCTTGATATTCAGCACGCCGCCTGCAAATGCAACAGCTGCTGAAATTCTGCCACCTTTTTTCAGATATTCTAAAGTATCAAGCATAGCAACAATGATAACAGACTCTTTCTTTTCATTAAGCTCGTCAGCGATTTCCTTAGCACTGAGTCCTTTGTCTAAAAGTGAAAGCGCATACTCAACAAGGATACCAGCGCCGATTGCAACATTGCCACTATCAACAACGTATACGTTATCATAATCTTGAGCTGCAATACATGCACTCTGGTATGTGCCTGAAAGCTTACTTGATAAAGCGATGACAACAGCAGAATCGCCATCCTCCTTGATCCTATCAAAGTAAGGTACGAAAGCACTTGGGGTAGCCTGACTTGTAGTAGGAATTACATCGCTTTCGATAAGCTTTTCGTAAAACATTTTATGGTTGATAGTAACACCGTCAATAAACTCTTCATCGTCAAACCTGATAGTAAGCGGTACAACTTCAACTCTCTCTTTAACAGCAGGGATAAGGTCGCTAGTGCTGTCTACAATAATTTTTACGCTCATATAATTCTCCTTTTTAGGGTTTGTTATGACGGCATACCATCCTCGCACAGTGTACGCATATTGGAAGAAATAAGGTCTAATGCATTGTAAAACGTTTCTCTGTCTGCTTCACTAAGACCCTTACTGGACAATTCTACCGCAAGGGCAGCACGCTCTCTGACATGCTGAGCTGCGAGTTTGCCTTCATCAGTAAGCTTAAGTAGTCCTCTATACATATTCTTGCCTACAGATTCTTTAATAACCAAGCCTTTTTTCTCCATAATTGACATCATACGGGAAACGTCAGCCTTGTCTTTACCACACAACTCAGAAAGCTGTGGTGCTGTAATACCGTCCTCAAAACGATACAGGGTCGTAAGGTATGTAGCATGAGGCCCTTTAAGGTCGTATTTAGCCATCTCCTCTGCTGCCAGCTTGTGCCAGTAACGAGTGATTTCAAAAATCATGAAAGAAAATTTCTCAAATCTGTCTACCATAGTAACAACCCTTTCTGTAAAGATGTTGAATTTTCAACTTCTCGTATTATATATCAGCGTATTTAAAAAGTCAACACAAAAATCGATTTGATTTACTTTGTGCTATACAAATCGTCGACTCTCGCAAAAACGAGCTTACCAAATGGTAGGCTCGTTTCTTTTTATAATAAATCGCTTAGATAAGATTTAACTTTTTCGTCAGCTTTTTCATAAAGCTTTTCTTCGTCAATTGTAACACATCTGCCGTTTTGAACAGTTATCTTACCGTTTACAATCGTGTAGTCCACAGCACCCTTTAAGCCCACCGTCGCAAGCATTGACTTAGGGTCGAATGTTGCACCTACAAGCTCTACTCTTCGTTTATCAACAAGAAACATATCAGCACATTTTCCTGCTTCGATAGAGCCTATGTCATCTCTGCCTAAAACCTGTGCTGAACCAACTGTTGCTATTTTCAGTACCTGATACGGAGTTAACCCCTCACTACCATAAGTAAGACGAGAAAGCAAGTAAGCTGCTCTGATTTCTTCGAGCATATTAGAGCCGTCATTTGAAGCACTGCCGTCAACCGCCAACCCCACTTTAACGCCTTTTCTGAGCATTTGTGGAATTTTCGCAACACCTGAACTGAGTTTCATATTCGACACTGGACAGTGTGCAACACCGGTACCTGTGCTTGCTAAATATGACACCTCTGCATCAGTAAAATGTATTCCGTGAGCATACCACACGTCATCACCCACAAAACCCAACGACTCCATATATTCAAGTGGTCGTTTGTTGAATTTTTCAAGTGTGTAGTTTTCTTCATCAATTGTTTCGCAAAGGTGTGTGTGAAGTCTGACACCATACTGTCTTGCCAAAACGGCACTCTCCTTGTATAAATCCGAGCTTGCTGAAAACGGCGAACACGGTGCCAGAGCCAGCATATTCATTGAACCGAATGACGCGTCGTGATACTTTTCAATCGCTTCAATACTGTCTTTTAAAATCTCACTTGTTGTCTGCACAACACTATCAGGAGGAAGTCCGCCATCCTTTTCTGACAGATTCATACTGCCACGTGACATATGCATTCTTATATTGAGCTCTTTTGCAGCCTCAAGCTGAGCTTCTAAAAGTCCGCCTGAACTACCCTGAGGAAATACATAGTGATGGTCAAAGCAGGTAGTGCAACCGTTTTTCATAAGCTCTGCCATACCACACTGAGAGCTAAGATACACTACCTCGTTATCAAGATTTTTCCATACACCGTAAAGCGATTTAAGCCAAGGGAACAGCTCCATATTCTGTACACTAGGGATATTGCGTGAAAATATCTGGTACAGATGATGATGGGTGTTTATAAGACCCGGATAGCAAATCATATTTGTGCAGTTGATAACCTGTTCTGCACCGACATCAAGGTCAATGCCGATAGCCTGAATCCTGCCGTCATCTATTAAAATATCTACACCCTCGTATACCGTGTCTGTTTTATCACAAGTAACTGCGTAATTTACATTTCTAAGTAGTAGTGCCATAAAATCACCTGAACATAAAATATAGTAAACTAAGTATAAAAAAATCCCCTGCAAAAAGCAAGGGATTTTTAATACTATAGATATTCTTATGTGTAATAAATAATTATCTTTCTTCTCTGAAATATGCGAGTCCCAATGCATTTGGTGGCTGGTTTTCTCTCTTCTTTCTGAAAGATGTGAAAACAAGCACGATGATTGTAACAACATATGGGAGCATATTGAAAAGTTCGAGGCTCTTTCTTGTAAGACCAGGAATATAAAGATAAGCCCAGAAAAGAAGACCGAACAGATAAGCTCCCCAGATAGCGTTCTTAGGACGCCAGATAGCAAAGATAACAAGAGCAACAGCAAGCCAACCGAGGTTTTCCATTGTACCATCGTTTGCCCATGTACCCTTTGTATAGTCCATAACGTAGTAAAGACCACCAAGACCTGCGATACCGGTACCTATACAAGTAGCAAGGTAACGATAAAGTGTAACGTTTATACCTGCAGCATCTGCTGTAGCAGGATTCTCGCCAACAGCTCTGAGATTCAGACCTGTACGGGTTTTGTTCAAAAACCACTGAGATAATACAGCAATGATAATAGCCACATAAACAAGCCAGCCGTAGGAGAAAAATATCTTGCCGACAACACCAAGATCGGATAAGAACGGAATCTTTGCCATAAACACACGAGATGTTGTTTCAACACGAATCTGACCTACACCGCCTGAAAAGCCGTTTAAAAGTCCGCCGAAGAAGTTAGCAACACCCGAACCGAAAATCGTAAGTGTAAGACCTGTTACGTTCTGATTAGCTCTTAAAGTGATAGTTAAAAAGCTGAACAACAAACCACCCAATGCAGCTGCTAAAAACGCACAAACAATAGCGATAACAGCACAGACAAAAGGATTCGGCTGGGCAACATTTTTTTCGTAGAAGAATACGCCAACTAAAGATGAAATAGCACCCAGATACATAACACCAGGGATACCAAGGTTTAAGTTGCCTGCTTTCTCGGTGATAATCTCACCGACAGCACCAAACATAATGATTGTGCCAAAAGCAATTGAAGACTGTAATAACTGCAATAATGTATTCATATTACCCATATTACTGTACCTCCTTTTCCTTGCTTCTGAAAATCATACGATAGTTAACGAAAAACTCACTACCTAAAATGAAGAACAGAATAATACCTGTAATCATACTTGCAACGTAGTCGTTGAGGTCGTACTTTGAAGCGATTTCGATAGCACCCTTGTCAAGGAAAACAAGAAGCAGAGAAATCAGAATCATTGTGAATGTATTGAACTTAGCAAGCCAGGCAACGATGATAGCAGTAAAGCCCTTACCGCCTGCTGTGTTAACAGAAATTGTGTGTGATGCGCCTGATACAGCAACAAAGCCTGACAGACCACAGATAGCACCGGAGATAAGCATTGTGCGGATGATTACCTTCTTAACATTGATACCGGCATAACGTGCAGTATTCTCAGAATCACCGACAACAGAAATCTCATAACCCTGCTTTGAATACTTAAGATAAATGAACATTCCTACTGTTATTGTCATAACAACGATAACGTTCATCAGATAGTCAAGACCGAGAATCGGAGGGAACCAACCCTCTTTACCTGTAGGGTTAATGATACCTACTGTGTTTGAACCGAATGGATTCTCCCACAAAGCTACAAAGAAAGATGTGAGCTGAATAGCTACATAGTTCATCATAAGAGTGAAAAGTGTTTCGTTGGTGTTCCACTTAGCTTTGAAAACAGCAGGTAGAAGTGACCAGAGTGCACCGGCGAGTAAGCTCGCACCAATCATACAGATGAACAAAAGTACAGGTGGAAGGTTTTTCAGATAAATCATACAAGCGGCTGTAGCAATACCACCGACTAAAATCTGACCCTCAGCACCGATGTTCCAGAAACGCATCTTAAACGCAGGAGCAAGTCCTACCGCAATGCAAAGTAGCATCATTGTGTCACGGATTGTAATCCATGTTCTACGGTTGAAGAATTTATAGTCCTCTTTAAAAGCACCGAAAGCACCCTCAACCATTGATTTATATACCTCAAGAGGATTGACCTTGATAAGCATATATATGATAACACCGCAAACCACAAGAGCGAGTACGATAGAAAGCACTCTGATGAGTATAGACTGCCACAAAGGCATAGAATCACGCTTGGCAATACGAACAAGTGGTTCTCTTTTATGCACAGCAACATTAGCCATTATCGTTCTCCTCCTCTCTTAAATGTGTCATAAGAAGACCGATTTCTTCCTTAGTTGTAGTTCTTGCGTCAACAATGCCGTTTAATTTACCGTCACATAAAACTAAGATACGGTCAGATAAAGCAAGCAATACGTCCAAATCCTCGCCGACATAGATAACAGCAACGCCCTTTTCTTTCTGCTGATTAAGCAGTCCGTAGATAGTGTAAGACGTATTTACGTCAAGACCTCGAACAGCATACGCTGTCATCAATACTGTAGGCTCAGCGGCAATCTCACGACCTACAAGAACTTTCTGCACGTTACCACCTGAAAGCTTTCTTACAGGTGTGGAAATGCTCGGAGTTACAACCTCGAGGTCGTCTTTAACCTTCTGAGCAAGGTTCTTAGGGCCTTTACGCTCTGTAAAAACAAAGCCTTTTCTATATGAACGAAGCATCATATTATCAGACATACCCATGCTTCCGACAAGTCCCATACCTAATCTATCTTCAGGTACAAATGAAAGTGCAACGCCCATATTCTTAATCTGCAAAGCAGTCTTTCCGATGAGCTGGCTAGATGTACCTGTATTCGGGTCAACATACTCAACCGAGCTGCCATCAACAGTTTCCTGTAAGCCGGCAATAGCTTCAAGAAGTTCTTTCTGGCCACTTCCTGAAATACCTGCAACACCAAGTATCTCGCCACCATACGCTGTAAAGCTGATATCATCAAGTGCTTTAACACCATATTTATTAACGCAAGTGAGGTTCTTTACAATTAAACGCTCCTTTGAATCAACAGGCTCATTTCTGTCAATTTCTAAAGTAACCTTCTGACCTACCATCATTTCGGTTAGTGAACTTACTGTCGCATCTGCTGTGTCAACAGTACCAACGTATTCGCCTTTTCTAAGAGTCGATACTCTGTCAGAGATTTCAAGCACCTCGTTAAGCTTATGAGTAATAATGATAATAGACTTTCCGTCTTGTTTCATATTACGCATTACATCAAAGAGCATGTCAGTTTCCTGAGGAGTCAAAACAGCAGTAGGCTCGTCAAGAATCAGGATATTAGCACCACGATAAAGAGCCTTTACTATTTCTAAAGTCTGCTTTTCTGAAACGCTCATATTGTAGACCTTTTTGTCAGGATCTACCTTGAATCCGTATCTATCACAGATAGCCTTGATATCTAAAGCAATCTGCTTTTTGTTAAATGCGATGCTCTTATCAAGACCCAAAGCTACGTTTTCGGTAGCCGTAAAAACGTCAACAAGCTTAAAGTGCTGGTGAATCATACCTATACCCAGTTCATACGCATCCTTAGGAGAGCAGATAGAAACTTCTTTCAAACCATTTCCGTCAGTATCAACGAATATATGACCTGAATCAGGGAAGTAGATACCCGCAAGCATATTCATCAGTGTCGTTTTTCCGGAACCGTTCTCGCCAAGAAGTGACAGTATCTCGCCTTTTCTGATATCAAGCGTGACGTCCTTATTGGCAACAACCTGCTTACCAAAGGTTTTGGTAATATTTTGTAGCTTAACAGCAATGTTGTTCTCCACTACACATCCTCCTCTTTTTATTGAGTTTAGATAAAACACAACCGTCCGCTCAAAAAATCATATCAGGCGGTTGTGTTTTACCTAAAGCCAAGGTCTATATTAAACAAGTTTAGGGAAGCCGAAAACTCGGCTTCCCTTATGAACTTAAACTAAGTCAATTATTAGTTAAGAAGTGTGATGCCATCGATATCGAGAGCAAAACATGGAGCTGACTGGAAGTATGACTCGTGGAAGTAACCATCGAATACAGCCTCATCAGCATCAGGAACGAAGTCGCCGTCTGTATCTGTAGCGAATGCAGATTCAACCTTCTTGCCACCTACTGTAAATGTCTCAACATCAAATACGTGAAGTTCGCCAGCCTTGATAGCAGCTACAACTTCGTCAACCTTCTCCTGTGTTCCTTCTGCACATGACTTACCAAGTGGTGTGATAGCAACTGCATCTTTAGCGTAGCCTTCTGCCCAGTTTGTAGGAACAGCTTCGCCCTTCATAGCAGCACCGATAGCCTCTGTGTAATATACAGACCAAACGTTTGTAGCTGATGTAAGAGCAGCATCCGGAGCAACCTCGAGCATGTCGATGTTGTAACCAACTGAGTAGCAAACGTCACCCTTCTCTAAAGCAGCCTGAACAGCTGATGGAGCACCTGTTGAGTCAGCATGCTGACAGATGATAACGCAACCCTGTGAAAGGAGCTGGTTAGCTGTCTCGCCCTCTTTTGTGAGGTCGAACCAAGAATTTGTGAACTGAACGCTCATAGAAACCTTGTCATAAACTGACTTGATACCGAGGAAGAAAGCTGTGTAGCCTGATTTAACCTCAGCGTATGGATAAGCACCTACATAACCAACTTTAACGTTACCATCAGCGTCAAAGTTATCATCTTCGAGCTTTCCAGCGTCAACGAGCTCTTTAATCTTCATACCTGCAACAACACCTGATACGAATCTTGACTCGTAAACAGCTGTAAATGCATTACAGAAGTTAGGAAGACCTGAAGCCTTAGCTGTGTCACCTGTCATAGCGATGAAAGTAACCTCTGGGAACTCTGTAGCAGCCTGCTGCATGTGTGACTGGTGGCCGTAAGAGTTAGAGATAACGAGGTCGCAACCCTGATCTGCAAGGTCAGCAGCTGTGTCATAACATGTCTCGTCCTCTGGGATTGTGTACTTCCAGATGATCTGATCTTCAGCAAGACCTAAAGCTGTAGCAGCATCTTTAATGCCCTGAATGTGAGCGTATGTATAGCCCTCGTTCTCGTCGCCGATGAGGATAACGCCCATCTTGAAATCAGATGTTGTGCTTGCTTCGTCCTTTGTAGCAGTATCTGTACCGCCACAAGCAGCAAGAGATGCTACCATAAGGATAGCAAGGATAAGTGCGATTAACTTTTTCATTGGAATTCTCCTCCTTAAAAAATGTTTCCGTTCGGAAATCTAAAGTTAGCCTATCGTAAGATAGGTTTCTAACACACCAATTATACATTCTAATAATATGATTGACAATATTTTTGAAGAAAAAAAACTAAAAAAATTATAAAAACATCCAGTCAATATATGCAATTGTTACATTTTTTGACCTTCAGTTAATAAAACACAAGTACAAATCAACATATCCGGAACACTATATTGCAAAATAAGAAAAATAATTTGGTTTTCGTATTGTAAAATCAAATTGCAATACATAGTTGTCAATCCGTGAGGTGGTTTTATGAAAAGCTTTGTGATAAAAGGTGATATCTGCTACAGTGAAAATATAGATACACTTATTACGTTAAAGGACCATTATCTTGTGTGCGAAAACGCCCTGTGCAAGGGTATATATACAGAATTACCTTTGGAATACAGTTCACTGGAGTTTTTTGACTACTCAGGAAAACTCATCATTCCGGGTATGACAGACCTGCACACCCACGCACCTCAATTTGCTTTCCGCTCACTGAATATGGACTCAGAGCTGCTCGACTGGCTTAACAATTCTGCATTTAAAGAAGAAGCTAAATACTCTGATAATGCCTACGCATTGAAAGCTTACGAAATTTTCGCTAATGCTCTTAGACACAGTGTTACCACAAGAGCTTGTATTTTCGCTACAATCCACATGGACGCTACAAAAATCCTGATGGATTTACTGGAAAAAACAGGGCTTCTAACATATGTCGGAAAAGTCAATATGGACCGCAATTCACCTAATGAACTGTGTGAAGAAAGCGCCGAAAAGTCAGCAGAAGATACTGTACGCTGGATTAATGATACTACAGACAAGCTTCAAAACACCTACCCTATACTGACTCCACGATTCATACCATCGTGTACAGATGAGTTGATGATAAAGCTGGGTGAAATACAAAGAGAATACAACCTGCCCGTGCAATCTCACTTAAGCGAAAACAAAGACGAAATTAAATGGGTACAAGAGCTGTGCCCAAACTCAAAGAATTACGGCGACGCATACGATAGCTTTGGGCTCTTCGGCAAAAACGCTAAAACCGTTATGGCTCACTGCGTTTACTCAACAGATGAAGAAGTTGAGCTTATGAAAGATAATGGTGTTTTTGTGGCCCACTGCCCTGCATCAAACACAAACTTAAGCTCAGGTATCGCACCGATAAAACGATATCTTGAAAAAGATTTAAAAGTCGGCCTGGGTACAGATATGGCAGGCGGACACTCAGACTCACTTTTCAGAGCTATCGCAGACACCGTGCAAATGTCAAAGTTGTGTTATCGACTTGTGGATAGCACAACAAAACCAGTCACCTTTAACGAGGCTTTTTATCTCGCTACAAAAGGCGGTGGAGAATTCTTCGGCAAAGTCGGCTCATTTGAAACAGACTACGAGTTTGATGCAGTAGTTATAGATGATTCTGTACTACCACATCCGCAGGAGCTAACCGTTTACGAACGCTTACAGCGTGCTGTGTACTTAAACGCAGATTGTAAAGGTCTGTTCGCAAAATTTGTAAAAGGTAAAAAAATAATATAAAACATAACGATAAAAGGAGAGCTGAGTGTTTCAGCTCTCCTTAATTTTTGCAATCCCTCCGTCACGACTATATCGTGACACCTCCCTTTACACAATGGAGGCTTATATTAAAACGCTTTACGCTCTTTTGCTTTTTCTTCTAGCTGCGCTAAAGCCTTTGCAGGATCTTTAACTTTAGCAAGGAAAATCATAGCCGCAATAATGTATGGCTTAAATGATGCCTCTTTGTAAAGTGGATTGCGGTAACGGTCGAATACAGATGCCTCAACCTCACCCTCTTTACAAGAAACGCCTGTGATATCGGCAGGCAGACAATGCAGATAGAGTGCTTTGCCATCTTTTGTCAGCTTCATCATCTCTTCAGTGCATTCCCAATCCTTATGCTCAGCATTCTGTGCTAAAAGCTCTTTTTCAAGCTCTTTGATACCGTCGAAGTCACTCTCACCGTAGAGGTTGGTACGCTTTTCCATAGCAGCAAATGATGCCCAGCTCTTAGGATAAACGATATCAGCATCCTTGAAGGCCTCTGCCATACTGTTGCATTTTGTAAAGCTACCGCCTGATTTTTCTGCATTAGCTTTTGCAACCTCTTCAACCTCAGGCATAACATCGTAACCCTCAGGATGAGCAAGAACAACATCCATACCAAAACGAGTGAACAGACCAATAACACCCTGCGGAACAGACAGTGGTTTACCATATGATGGTGAGTATGCCCAGGTCATAGCAACCTTCTTACCCTTTAAGTTCTCAACACCGCCGAACTGGTGAATAATGTGGAGCATATCAGCCATAGCCTGTGTCGGATGGTCAATATCACACTGGAGGTTTACAAGAGTAGGCTTCTGCTCTAAGACACCCTCTTTATAGCCCTCGGTTACAGACTCAACAACTTCCTTCTGATAAGTATGGCCTTTGCCGATGTACATATCATCACGGATACCAATAACATCAGCCATAAACGAAATCATATTTGCAGTTTCTCTGACAGTTTCGCCGTGAGCAATCTGGCTCTTGCCTTCGTCTAAATCCTGAACTTCCAAGCCAAGGAGATTGCACGCAGACGCAAACGAAAAACGTGTACGGGTTGAGTTGTCACGGAAGTTGGAAACAGCGAGTCCGCTGTCAAAAATCTTAGTAGAAATGTTACGTTCTCTTAAATCTCTCAACGCATCAGCAACAGTAAAAACAGCGTCGAGCTCGTCGTCTGTTTTATCCCAAGTAAGGAAAAAATCGTTCTCGTACATATTTTCAATGTCGAGGTTCTGTAAATGTTTAATCAGTTCGTTTGTTTTACTCATATTAAACCTCACTTTTTGTAGTTAAGCGGAATAGCGGCATATACAGCGGCACAACGGACAAGGTCTTCTTTCCATGTCTTCTCATTAGGAGCGTGAGCCTGAGCCTCAGCACCCGGACCAAAGCCGATACAAGGAATACCATATCTGCCCATGATTGAAACGCCGTTTGTAGAGAAAGTCCACTTATCAACACGTGGCTCTCCGTACATACCCTTGTGAGCCTCAACAACAGCTAAGGTTGCAGGATGGTCTTCAGGAATAACCCAAGTAGGGAAATAACATTCTGTAGGATATACAAGTCCTGTCCATGACGGACGTTCATATGTGTACATAGTAACTTCTGCACCGTATTTCTTAACACTAGGAAGTGCTCTTACTTCTTCAAGAGCTGACTCCCATGTTTCACCGTCAGTTAAGCGTCTGTCAAGTGATACAGCCGCCATATCTGCAACTGCACAGCGTGATGGTGAATTATAGAAAGACTGAGATACAGTAACAGTACCCTTGCCTAAAAACTCGTCATAATGAAGTCTGTCATTAAGGTCACGGATCTCAGTAACAATATCAGCCATTTTATAGATAGCGTTATCGCCACGCTCAGGAGCAGAGCCGTGACAGGACACACCCTTAACCTCTACTCTGATTTCCATTCTGCCACGCTGTCCACGGTAGATACCCTTGTCAGTAGGCTCTGTAATAACAACAAACTCAGGCTTGATATTAAGCTCGTTGTGAATATACTGCCAGCAAAGACCGTCACAATCCTCTTCCTGAACAGTACCTGTAACTAAAATCTTATAACCCTCAGGAATTAAGTTTAGATCTTTCATAATTTTAGCACCATAAACAGCAGATACTAATCCGCCCTCTTGGTCAGATGTACCACGACCACCGATTTCGGTATCTGTTTCGTAACCTTCATAAGGGTCAAAAGTCCAGTTAGAGATCTCGCCTAAACCTACTGTATCAATGTGACCGTCAAAAGCGATGATTTTATCGCCATCACCCATAAAGCCTAAGATATTACCCATAGGGTCAATCTCAACCTTATCAAATCCGAGCTTTTCCATTTCTTCCTTGATACGTTTGACAACGCCCTCTTCTTCTGCACTTTCACTTGGAATCTTTACAAGGTCACGCAAAAACCTTGTCATATCCTTTTCGTATGATTCAGCCGCCTTTTTAATAGCATCAAAATTCATCACATAAGCCCCTTTCTATATAAGCAAAATTGTTTATTTGTTAATGGTACACAAAAAGTATACTCTACCTAATAACATTATATCGCAACTTGTCTCTGTGTCAAACAAAAAATTCAAATTTTAGATACAAAAAAATATTGAAATGTGTTATGCGTTGTATTACTATATATCTATGGTTAAAAACAGAACCAAAAAATAAACTGCACCACATATAGGTAAACCACATGATATCTTGTGATTTTACTATAACGTTGATGCAGACAGGAGGTATTACAATGATTGATTTTAAAATCAACGAAGTTGGTCTTAAACACAACATTGAGAAAGCACGAGAAAACAATGTCATTATTCCGACAATCAAGCAGATGCAAAATCCTGAGCTTATTCCTGAGAAAATCAAGGCAAAGTTAAGCAAAACAGGTTTGTGGGATGTTGACCCTGTTAACCTTTTCAGAATCACATGGAAGAACGAAGCTAAAGAAACAGGCGGTCTGTTTCAGGACGTTCCAAACTACATAGAATTACCTAGCGAATTAACAGGTGTAAAAGCTCGTATCTTTGCTATGGTCGGCAAATGGTTCCCTACCGGCTGTCACAAGGTAGGTGCATCTTTCGGATGCTTGGCGCCACGTCTTGTTACAGGTCAGTTTGATGCTACAATGCACAAGGCTGTATGGCCTTCAACAGGCAACTACTGCAGAGGCGGTGCATTCAACTCTCACCTTTTAGCTTGCGATTCAATCGCTATCTTACCTGCCGAAATGAGCAAAGAGCGTTTTGACTGGCTCAAAACTGTTGCAGGCGAGATTATTGCAACCCCTGGTTGTGAATCAAACGTTAAGGAAATTTTTGATAAAACATGGGAACTCAAACAGCGTGACGATGTTATGATCTTCAACCAGTTTGAAGAAATGGGCAATCCGCTGTGGCATTACAACGTTACTGGTCACGCTTTAGCTACTGTATACGAAGCTATCAAACGTGACGGTGATAAATTCGCAGGTGCATGCTTTACATCAGGTTCAGCAGGTACTATGAGCAGTGGTGACTACTTAAAAGACCACTACCCGACTTTAAAACTCGGTGTCGGCGAAGCACTCCAGTGTCCTACTATCTTAAACAACGGCTTTGGCGGTCACAGAATCGAGGGTATTGGCGACAAGCACATCCCATTCATCCACAATGTTAAGAACACTGATATGGCTATTGCCATTGATGACGAAGACAGCCAGAGACTCTTACGACTTTTCAACACAGAAGACGGCAAAGCTTATCTCATCAACGACCTCGGTCTTGATAAAGAATTCGTCGAAAAACTCTCATGGCTGGGAATCTCAGGTATCGCTAACATTCTCTGCTGTATCAAGATGGCAAAATACTACGAATTCACAGAACACGATGTTATTGCTACAGTTCTCACTGACAGTGCAGATATGTATAAGTCAAGAATCACTGAGCTCAACGAAATGCACGGCGAATACAACTTAAAAGAAGCTGAAATTGACCACAAGCTCCATATGCTCGGCTTAAAGACAGACAGCCTTATAGAGCTTACATACGCTGACAGAAAGCGTGTTCATAACCTTAAGTATTACACCTGGGTTGAACAGCAGGGCAGAACTGTCGAAGAGCTCGATGCTTTATGGTATGACGTTGACAACACTTGGGATAAGGTTCACAAGCAGTGTGACGAACTCGACGAACTTATTAACCAGTTCAACGAAGAAGTCGGCATCTTAAAGACTCTTTGATAGGTGCATAATATGAAAAACGTTAAATACCTACAGTGCGTAAAGTGCTCAAAAACTTATGACGCCACAGCTGACGCAACAACCTGCGAGTGTGGCGGAATACTTGACGTAGTTTACGACTATGATTATATCAGAACAATTTTCAACAAAGATGTTCTCAAAAATCGTGAAGACCAGACAATGTGGAGATATCGTGAGCTTCTTCCTATCGAAGAGGACACTACTCCAAAAGGTCTGAGAGTCGGCAACTCCCCTATCTACGATGTTCCAAAGGTAGCTAAGATGCTCGGCATCAAAAAGCTTTACATCAAAGACGACGGCGTTAACCCGACATCATCACTCAAAGACAGAGCTTCCGCAATGGCTGTAACAAAAGCTATCGAAGCAGGTTACAATACTATTGCTTGTTCTTCAACAGGCAACGCCGCTTCATCACTTGCCGGTAATGCCGCAGCTGCAGGACTTAAAACTTACATTTTTGTTCCTGAACGTGCACCAAAAGGCAAAATCGCTCAGCTGATGATGTTCGGTGCTAACCTTACCGCAGTAAAGGGCACATACGAAGAAACCTTTGAGCTATCAAAGAAAGCTATCGATAAATACGGATGGTACAACAGAAATGCTGCTATCAACCCGTATCTTAGCGAGGGTAAGAAAACCGTATCGTTAGAGATTATCGAACAGCTTAACTTCAACGCTCCTGACTACGTTGCTATCTCAGTCGGTGACGGCTGTACAATAGCAGGTGTTTACAAGGGACTTTACGATATGTACAACGTTGGTCTTATCGATAAAATTCCGCGCCTCATTTCAGTACAGGCAAGCGGCTGCTGTCCAATCAACGTAGCTGCGGCTGATAAAACTAACGACTGGACACCACAGGAAGAAAACACCTATGCTGATTCAATCGCTGTCGGTGTACCACGTAATCCCGACAAGGCTATCAACGCCATTCTTGACTCAAACGGAATCACAGTAAATGTTACTGACGATGAAATCAGAGACGCTCAGCGTTTCTTAGCTAAAGAGTGTGGTGTGTTTGGTGAGCCTGCAGGCGTCACCGCTACAGCTGGTCTTAGAAAGCTCTGCGAAGCAGGTCTTATCGAAAATGACGCTACTGTTGTATCTGTAGTTACAGGCAACGGCTTGAAGGATATCGAAAGTGCAATCGCTAACTGTCCGTCACCTGTATACTCAAAAAATGACCTTGAAGAATTCGAAAGCGAGTTCAAAAAGCTCGGCATTACAGTTGAATAAATATCACTTCAAATAATCAGTTTGTTAGTATCATAAAGGAGAACTGTTATGGGTGCTGAAATTATAAAAATTTCCGCTGACGACGAGGTATTCCAAAACTCCGAATACCTCAAAGACAGACTTATTTTTAACTACATCGATGGTGCAAGACAAAGCGATAAGGCTGAGTTCTACTCTGACAGAAAGCGTGTCATTATCTGTCGCAAGAAAGATAGCAAAAGTGTATGGATATGGACAGACGATGATGTTTATAACGATATCGATGCAGTAATCACCATCGCAAAAGCTATCAGAGAATTCGGCACGTCGGGGCTTGAGTTTTTCACTAAACCAAACCTTACACAGATATTCTCAGATATGTACGCACTTATCAGCAGCGACCTTGATTATCAGGTCAAAAGCGAGTTTTCACTCGGTGCATATCGTTTTTCGGGAAGAAAACTTCCTGATGACAACTCTGTCACAGTACTCAAGTACAATAAAAAGTTCAGTGAGGCTTTGCTTAAATTCTATATGGAGCTTAAAGATGAGTTCCACTGGAGTGAAGAAAAGGTGAACTCAACGGTTAAAAAGTTCACCACATACAATACCTATCTGTTACTGAAGAACTCACAGATTATGTCCGTGTGTGTTATCAGAAATGACAGCGACAAGCTTTCAAGTATTCGCTCAGTTGCCACTAAACAAAGTGAGCGAAACAAGGGTTATGCTACCATTATCACAAATGCCAGCTCTTTGATACATTCAAAAAATGGCACCTCTGTTATGCTGTACACAAATGACGGCAACAAAAGTGCTGTTACCACTTTCAAAAAAGCAGGCTATGAGCTTATCGGAAAGGTTCACCTGATAAAAAGCTGATTAGATTTAATAACACTAAACGATAAAAGCACCGATTTTTGAATCGGTGCTTTTTTGTCATTTATTACACTATTAAATTGCGCTATTAAGGCTCATCGAGCATATTTTTATCACGTTTGACGTACTTACCTTTGTTTTCAAGTATTAACTCGCCGTTTTCGACAACCTTTTTACCACGAAGATAAACCGTTGCCACCTTACCCTTAGTGCGTACTCCCTCGTATGGATTGTAGTCCGCTTTGCTATGGTGAGTATTCTTTGAGATAAAGCCGTCAGTTTTAGGGTCTAGCACAACTATATCCGCATCACTGCCTGCTTTAATAACACCTTTTTTCGGATACATTCCGTAAAGTTTGGCAGGATTTTCGCACAACACTCTGCACATCTGCTCAATGCTGATACGCTTTTTGCATACGCCGTATGTATAAAGCAATACGCCTCTTGTTTCAACACCAGGCATACCATTAGGCATTTTTGAAAAATCCTCTAAACCTACGTTTTTTTGCTCTAAGGTAAATGAACAATGGTCAGTAGCAACCGTTTGCACGGCTCCTGTCTTTATCGCCTTCCACAAAGCTTTTGAGTCATCCTTTTTGCGTAAAGGTGGTGAGCAGACATATTTTGCACCCTCTAAACCTTTTAAATCATATCGTGAGTCATCAAGCAGTAAATACTGAGGGCAGGTTTCAACATAAACCTTGCACCCTTTCTGTCTGTAGTGTTCCACAACCTCAAGTGACTCTTTCGAACTCAAGTGGACAATAACAACAGGCACATCAACTACCATTGCGATTGAAAGCAATCTGCCGACAGCCTCAGCTTCAACAATACTTGGTCGCACCTTTGGGTGAGTGCTGACCGACATAGCGTTATTGCCAGTGTACTTTTTAGTCAGCGACTTTATAATACCGTGATTTTCACAATGAACGCCGACAATTGTGCCCATATCCTTGAGTGATGATAAAAGCGAGAACAAATCCTCGTCATTAAGCATCATAGCATCGTAAGTCATATACGCCTTAAACGAGCTGACACCCTGTTCAAACATTGCAGGCAGTTCTTCCTTAACATTATCATTAAAATCCGACACAGCCATATGGAAAGCATAGTCACAACTTGATTTTGCAAAAGCTTTTAAATGCCAGTTATTAAGTGCTGTACTCAAACTCTCGCCCTTGTTCTGAGTTGCAAAGTCGATGATTGTGGTTGTACCGCCACACACAGCAGCCCTTGTACCTGACTCAAAATCATCAGCAGTAACAGTATCAGATACCTCAAGATCAAAATGAGTGTGTGCATCGATAAAGCCAGGAAAAATCAGCTTACCCGAAACATCGACAACCTGTGCGTTCTTGTCGCTTATAAAACGACCGACTTTGACTATTTTTGAACCGCTGATCAGCACGTCCTGTTTTTTGGCATTAATAGCGGACACCACCGTACCGCCACGTAAAAGTATATTCACTGAATTCATCTCCACATCAGTACAGATATTTGTAATCATTTATAACAGTTTTGATAAGGCTTTCTAAATCCCTGCCTAAAACGTTAAGCTCATCAAGCGTGTAATCCTTAACCTCATCAAGACGTACTCTGACTTTTCCATCAGAGAGTACTGTAAAACCCATATTTTCACTCTCTGTAAAATCTTCTACAGTATTAAACAGAGTAAATTTCTCCTTATATGGTGCACTGTCATACGGACAAAAGCTCATACAGTTACCGCACTCGTTACACATTCTGTCGATATGCAAAATCTCCCTGCGTGTGTCAGGTAAAGTAATCACAACATTAGCTCTGTTAGGGCACACATCAACACAGTTTTCGCAAACAGTCGAGCAGTTAAGGCATCTGTCAGCTTCATATATATCAGAACAGGAGTCGCACAGATTGCCCTTCTTTTCGATAGCTTTATCAGGCGCTGTGTATGCTTCAATTGGTATATCCATAATATGCTTTTTGCCTGTAACTACATCCGCAAACTTCTGTGCATCAGCGATACACTCAACTACCGTACACGGACCACGCAAGCAATCGCCCGCAGTATAAACGCCCTCGATATTAGTTTCAAACGGTACTTTGTTATCAACAACCTCGATACCATTGCCTTCAAATATTTTAGTATCAATTTTCTGACCAATAGCAGAAATAACGGTATCAACAAATACAGGTACAACCTCGTCGGTTTCGACTACTCTCCTTCTACCACTCATATCAGGATCTGACAGTTCCATCTTCCTGCAGTAAAGCACCTTATCTTTATGTGTTACAGGAGATACAAGCTCGATAAAATCGACGCCATCATTGAGTGCGAGCTCAAGTTCGTGCTCATCAGCAGGCATATAGCGTTTTGTTCTTCTGTAAACGATGTAAACATTATCAACACCGTCAACACGCTTAGCAGCACGTGCGGCATCCATAGCAGTGTTACCGCCACCGATTACAGCTACATTTTTGCCGAGATTTAAGTTCTCACCACGTCTGAGTTTCTTTAAAAACTCGATAACGTCAAGTTCATTTTCACCGAGGTTAAGGCTCTGTGATTTATACGCACCAACCGCAAAGAGTATGTGATTATAGCCACTGTTTTTGAGCTCCTCAACACTTGGTGCAAGCGTATTTGTGCGAATATCAACGCCCATCGCTTTAATAAGCTCGATATCATTATTTATAGCTTCTACCGAAATCCTGAAATCAGGAATAACATTTCTTACAATTCCGCCTAAATGCTCGTCACGTTCAAACACTGTGACTTCTATTCCCTCACGTGCGACAAAATAAGCAGCGGACAAACCAGCCGCACCGCCACCGATAACGGCAACCTTTTTGTCACCGCTTTTAGCTACAGGTTTAATCTCAGACACAAGTGCATCATAACCACCCTGAGCTGCTTTAAGCTTTGTTTCTCTTATCTTAACACTGCTCTCATAGAAATTACGCGTGCACTTACCCATACACGGATGCGCACAGATTGTACCTGTGATAAACGGCAGAGGATTCTTCTGAGTAATAACAGACAGTGCCTCTTTATACATACCCTTTTTAACCAAAGTAAGGTACTCAGGGATATCCTGGTTTATCGGACAACCCTTACTACATGGTGCAAAATAGCAATCGATAAGCGGAACTTTTTTACCTGTCTTACGTTTTGGCAGTGGCTTGATAGGCTTTGTATGATGCTTGTCATCACGCACTTGAGCACTAAGTTTAGCTATAGACTCAGTGTCTGTTGCAACAAACTCCTTGCACTCAACACTACGTAACTTTTCAGCCATCTGAGTTAGTCGCTTATATCCGCCCGGTTTAAGAATAGTAGTAGCAACTGTCACAGGCCAGATACCGCAGTTATATAGTTTATCAATATTAAAGTAATCGGCACCGCCCGAAAAGCTCATTCTGAGTTTTCCGTCAAATTCCTTTGAAAGTCTGCTCGCCATTTCAATAGTAAGCGGAAACAGTGACTTACCGCTCATATACATTTCTTCACTTGGAAGTTCACCTGCTTTTACGTCAACAGGGAAAGTGTTTGAAAGCTTTACACCAAACTCCAAACCCTCGCCCATAGCCAGTTTCTGCAAGCGTTTAAACATCGCAACAGCGTCGCTATACTGTAAATCCTCGTTAAAATGGTGGTCATCAAAAACGATGTAGTCGTACCCCATTGAGTCGAGTATCTCTCTCGCACTTTCATATCCAAGCAAAGTAGGGTTACACTTAACGAAAGTATTGAGTTTCTTCTCTGTTAAGAGATAAGTTGCAATTCGCTCAATCTCATCAGGAGGACAACCGTGAAGCGTAGACAGCGTTACACTACTGCATACATTTGGTGTAATGTTACTAACATAATCAGGGAAGAATCTTTCGAGTGCTGCTTTACACTCTTTATACACAGGAGTATCAGAACAGTCTTTTAGTCCTTCGATAAAGCTGTCAATTTTCTGAGATTTAATGCCCTCTAAATCGTAACCCACACTCATATTAAACACAAATGAGTCCGGCTCGCCTAAACCATATGCTTTTGAAATAACTTTCAAAATGCACCAAGCCTTGACATACTCATCAAAAGCCTGTGGTACAGTAAGCTCTGTTGACCATTCGCAATTATAACCCTCGTCATCAGCTTTGATGCACGGACGGTTGATACATTTTGCCAAGTCCTCGCCGTCTAATGTCTGAACTGTTTTGAGTTCAAAAAACCTCGCTCCTGCGAAGTAAGCCGCTACAATATTCTGAGCTAGCTGGGTGTTAGGACCAGCCGCCGGACCTATTATAGTCTCAATTTTTACGTTGAATATAGAAAATGCTTTATCACTTTTGTGCTTATACGCTTTTTTCACACCGAACACAGTGCCGAATTTTTCATACTCTTCTGTAATATTCAAAAGCAGTTTATCTATACTTATAGGTGTCATTCTTTCGCTCATATAATCACCTCGTTTATATTATCCGTTAATTTTTCTCCACAAATCTTTTGCTGAAACTAAAATCTCAGCGTTTAGTTTTTCTTCGTCAATACCTACAAACTCTCTGTCTTTGTAAAGAAGTCTGCCACTAGAGAAGGTTGTGACACACTGTCTGCCCTTCATACCGAAAATCATATGTCCATCGATATTTGTATTATCAAACGGAGTAAACGGTTTGTAGTCCATAACGACAACATCAGCTGATGCACCCTTTTTGAGAACTCCTAGTTCTGCATCGAAATATCGTGAACAGATTTTTGCATTATTTTTAAAGAGCATATCAGTTACTTCGCTCCAGCCGACGTTAGCTTTGCCCGCATTATGTCGCTGAATAATAAGTGCAGTACTCATACTCTCAAGCATATCGTGAGTATATGCATCTGTACCAAGTCCTAGCATAATACCTTTCTCGTACATTTTCAGCACAGGTGAACAGCCAACTGCGTTACCCATATTTGACTGTGGATTGTTGACAACCATAGTGTTGTGCTCTTTTATGATATCCATCTCAGGTTCACTGACGTGGATACAATGACCAAGGATAGTTTTTTCTCCCAGTATCCCCCATTTCAAAAGCCTTTCTACAGGAAGCATATTATAGTTTTCCTTTGAGTCAATAACGTCGTTTGTTCCCTCGCATATGTGGATGTGGTAGCCTGTCATATTATCGTTAGCTTTAACGCATTTTTCAAAGGTCTTGTCCGATATTGTAAACAGCGCGTGCATACCGAACATCGCTTTTATCATATCATCATTTTTATCTTTACAGTACTTAATAAAATCAGCGTTTTCTTTGATAGCCTCATCACATTTTTTCTCACCATCACGGTCAGAAACTTCATAGCACAAACAACTACGCACACCCATCTCTTTTGCTACATCTGCTATTTCAAAAAGAGAATTCGGTATTTCGCAGAAACTTGCGTGATGGTCAAATACAGTTGTAACACCGTTACGGATGCAATCAAGATAGGTAGCATACGCACTGGCTCTTGTCGCCTGTAAACTCAGCTTTCTATCAATATTCCACCACATACCATCTAGTATTTCGTAAAAATTATGGGGATTATATCCGTTTATAGACAGACCTCGTGCAAGTGCTGAATAAATATGTGTGTGTGCGTTTATAAATGCAGGCATAATAACCATGCCCTTAGCATCAACAATCTCAGCGTCCTTGTACTTGTTTTTGAGCTCTTTGGTTGTACCGATATCAGTAATCTTTGTGCCGTCAATCAACACACCACCGTTTTCGATATACGGATTTTGTTCATCTCTGGTAATAACCTTACCGTTACAAAGCAGGTACATAGTAATCCCCCTAAAACTTCATAATCTAACTATTATATTTTATCACTCATATAGGGCATTTGCAATAGTTTTGACACGCTTGACAGCCCCAAGTTTATAAATATTACTAGTCATAAAAACTTGAAACAGAAAAGAAAAAGGAGTATTATGTAAGTTAAGACTAATACACACTTTCAGAAGGTGAAAAGAATGTATGAGATAATAAACGCAAAAAAGCTCACAGACAACATCTACTCTTTTGTTGTCAGAGCCGAGCGAGTAGCATCTGCGTGTTTGCCGGGTCAGTTTGTAATTGTCCGCTCACACTGTGATGCTGAAAGAATCCCTTTGACAATTTGCGATTATGATAGAGAAAACAAAACCATCACACTTGTATTTCAGGTAGTAGGTGCCGGCTCACTCAGACTCTCTCGTCTTAAATCAGGTGACTGTCTGCACGATGTCGCTGGCCCTCTTGGTCGCGCAAGCGAGCTGTGCGATACTTCTCTTGATGAGCTGAAAAACAAAAGCATACTTTTTGTTGCAGGCGGCGTAGGCACCGCTCCTGTTTTTCCACAGGTCAAGTGGCTCAAAGAACACGGCGTTGACAGCGATGTTATCATCGGTGCTAAAACAAAAGAAATGCTCATTATGGAAAACGAAATGGATCAGTTTGCCACTAATCTGTACATCACTACCGACGATGGTTCATACGGCAGACACGGCTTAGTAACCAAGGTTATCGAAGATTTAGTAAAATCTGAAGGCAAACACTACGATATGTGTGTTGCCATAGGTCCTATGATTATGATGAAGTTCTGCTGTCTTACAACCAAGGCTTTAAACATTCCTACAACAGTCAGCTTAAACCCTATTATGGTAGACGGCACAGGTATGTGCGGTGCGTGTCGAGTTACTGTTGGTGGAGAAGTTAAATTCGCCTGTGTTGACGGTCCTGAGTTTGACGGTCATCTGGTTGATTTTGATGAAGCTATGATACGTCAGAATATCTATAAAACAGAAGAAGGCAGAGCATACTTAAAAGAAAAAGAAGGCGACACACACCATGGTGGTTGCGGACATTGCGGAGGTGAGCAGTAATGGATATGAAAAAGAAAGTGCCTATCCGTGAACAAGCTCCCGAGGTCCGTGCTCATAATTTCGATGAGGTGTGTTTAGGATACACAAAAGAACAGGCTATGCTTGAAGCAACACGCTGTTTGGAGTGTAAAAACCCATTATGTGTCATGGGTTGTCCGGTGTCAGTTCCTATCCCTGAATTTATCCACAAGGTAAAAGAAGGTGACTTTGATAAAGCATTTGAGATTATCTCAGAGTGCAACACTCTACCTGCTATCTGCGGTCGAGTTTGTCCTCAGGAGTCCCAGTGCGAGGGCAAATGCGTGCGTGGTATAAAAGGCGAGTCGGTTGCTATCGGCAAGCTCGAGCGATTTGTCGCTGACTACGCAATGGAAAAGGGCAAGCGCCGTCCTCACTCTCACGAGAAAAACGGCAAAAAAGTTGCTGTTATCGGCTCAGGTCCTGCATCCCTTGCTTGTGCAGGTGATTTAGTAAAATACGGCTATGATGTAACCATATTCGAGGCTCTGCACGAAGCAGGCGGTGTACTGCTTTACGGTATACCAGAATTCAGACTTCCAAAAGAAGATGTTGTAAAAAAAGAAATCGCTATGCTCCTTCATATGGGAGTGAAAATCGAGCTTAATACAGTGGTCGGAAAATCCGTGACTATTGATGAGCTTATGGAAAAAGAAGGCTTTGACGCCGTATTTATCGGCACAGGTGCGGGCTTGCCGAAATTTATGGGTATCAAAGGCGAGAACGCAAACGGAGTTTTCTCAGCTAACGAATACCTCACCCGTTCAAACCTGATGAAAGCATTCGACGAGAATTCTACAACTCCTATTATGCGTGCAAAAAAGGTCGCTGTAGTCGGTGGCGGTAATGTTGCTATGGACGCAGCAAGAACAGCTTTAAGACTCGGCAGCGAGGTTCATATTATTTACAGACGAAGTGAAGCGGAACTTCCTGCAAGAGTAGAAGAAGTTCATCACGCTAAAGAAGAGGGCGTCATCTTTGATATACTCACAAATCCTGTTGAAATCCTGACCGATGACAATGGTTCTGTGTGCGGTATCAGATGCGTTAAAATGGAACTTGGCGAACCTGATGCATCAGGTCGCAGAAAGCCTGTCGTAATAGAAGGCTCAGAGTTTGACATCGACGTAGATATGGTTATCATGTCGCTTGGCACTTCTCCTAACCCACTCATTTCTTCCACAACCGATGGACTAAAAACTAATTCACGCAAATGCATAGTTGCTGACGAAATCAATGGTCAGACTACACGAGAAGGCGTTTTCGCTGGCGGAGATGCCGTAACAGGTGCGGCTACCGTTATCCTTGCAATGAGTGCAGGCAGGTCTGCCGCTGTCGGTATCCACGACTATCTTTCAAACAAATAACGCAATTTTTAACTTCAAATATTGCAAATATGCTACATAAATTGTCGCAAAATGTGCATATTTCTATCAAAAATTGAAAAAATGCAGAAAAATCTTGCATTTCCATATCGTTAGTTCTATAATGATATTGGTGCAAGATTTTTGTTTTTTATCTATTGCTCCGATATGAATTTTTGTGTAATAACCGCATATTTATAACGGAGTGCACTTTTCATTAAATCAATTATATTTTAGGAGGAATCCACTATGTCTTATGTTGATGAAGTATTAGCAAAAGTAAAAGCTAAAAATGCTAACGAGCCTGAGTTCTTACAGACAGTTGAAGAGGTATTAAACTCACTTCGTCCTGTTATCGAGGCTAACGAGGAAATGTACAAGAAGCAGGCACTTTTAGAGAGAATGTGCGAGCCTGAAAGACAGGTTACATTCAGAGTTCCATGGGTTGATGACAATGGTCAGGTACAGGTTAACAAAGGTTACCGTGTACAGTTCAACTCTGCTATCGGTCCTTACAAGGGCGGTCTTAGATTCGCTCCAAACGTATACATCGGTATCATCAAGTTCTTAGGTTTTGAGCAGATCTTCAAGAACTCACTTACAGGCCTTCCAATCGGCGGCGGTAAGGGTGGTTCTGACTTCGATCCAAACGGTAAGTCAGACGCTGAAATCATGAGATTCTGCCAGTCATTTATGACTGAGCTTTACAGACACATCGGTCCTGAAACAGACGTTCCAGCAGGTGATATGGGCGTTGGTGCTAGAGAAATCGGCTACATGTTTGGTCAGTACAAGAGAATCACTGACAGATTTGACGGTGGTGTATTAACAGGTAAGGGTCTTACATACGGCGGTGCACTCGGTCGTGCTGAGGCTACAGGTTACGGTATCGTATGGTATGCTGAAGAGATGCTCAAGTACAACGGCGATTCACTCGAGGGCAAGAGAGTTGCTATTTCTGGTTTCGGCAACGTTGCTTGGGGTACAGCTAAGAAGCTCACACACCTCGGTGCTAAGTGTGTTACAATCTCAGGTCCTGACGGTTATATCATCGACGAGGATGGCGTAAACACAGAAGAGAAATGGCAGTGCATGTTAGACCTCAGAAATTCAGGTAAGAACGTTGTTGCTCCATACGCCGAGAGATTCCCTAACGCTAAGTTTATCGCTGGCAAGAAGCCTTGGGAGTATGCTGACGCAGACCTCTACATCCCATGCGCTACACAGAACGAGATTCACCTCGAAGATGCTAAGGCTATCGTTGCTTCAGGTACAAAGTACGTTTGTGAGGGTTCAAACATGCCTACAACAAACGAGGCTCTCGAGTACCTCATGGACAACGGCGTTATCGTTGGTCCAGCTAAGGCTGCTAACGCAGGTGGCGTTGCTACATCTTGTATCGAGATGGGTCAGAACGCTGGCAAGACAGTATTCTCATCAGAGCAGGTTTTAGAGCAGCTCCACGGCATTATGGTTAACATCCACAAGGCTTGTGCTGATGCTTCAATGAAGTACTACGGCAAGTATGACCTTGTTAAGGGTGCTAATATTGCAGGCTTTGAGAAGGTTGCTGAGGCTATGCTCGCACAGGGCGTTGTTTAATCTCCTAAATTAAAGACATAAAATTAAGCTCCTACCAATTCGGTAGGAGCTTTTTGTTTGTGTTATAAAATATCACTCAACTATTACTCAACGTCTGTTTTCCAAAGACCGTGGAGATTACAGTAAGCGTAAACTGCAACAGGCTTTTCATCAGCTAATGCAAATGTAACCTTTGGTTCACTGCCTACTTCAAGGCACTTACGCTGACCGCCTCTGTCTGTCTGCAGATAAACCCAGACAATGTGGTGTTCCTCTAACATTGGATGAGGAGTTGAGCCAACCTCTACATAAACCTTGTCACCCTCAACAGTTACAACAGGCAGGTGTTTTTCTACGCTTGCCTCAACTGTGTTAGGAGTAAGCTCTGTCATCTTCTGACCACAGCAAATCATAGGAACACCTGCATTGTGTATCATACCTACGATATTACCGCAATGCTCACAAACATAAAATCTAATTTCACACATATTTATACCTCCGTATATATTTTATTATTTATCGTGATAAATATTCCTCAGCAAAATGAGCCGCTACCGCTCCGTCTGACACTGCAGTTACAACCTGTCTTAAAACTTTAGTGCGGACATCGCCGACAGCAAAAACTCCATCTATCGATGTTTTTGTGCTCTCGTCGGCTACAATGTAGCCGCTACTGTCAAGCTCAAGCTGGTCATTCAGGAAATCAGTCGCTGGCTTTCTACCAATACTAATAAACACACCGTCACACTCAATTTCACGTTTTTCATTAGTCTTGACATCTATCAGCGAAACTGAGCTAACCTTACCGTTTTCAGCTTCTACCTTTGACACTACACTGTTGTAGCAAAACTCGATATTCTCGGCTTTCATAATCGGGTCGTGGTAAATTTTAGTCGCTCTTAATACATCTCTGCGGTGGATTAAATACACCTTTTTACAAAGATGTGAAAGATACAGCGCATCGCTCACAGCAGAGTTTCCGCCACCGACAACAACCGCAACCTTGTCCTTATAAAATCTGCCGTCACAATGAGCACAGTAGTGAATACCCTGACCGAGTAATTCATCTTCGTTGACTAAGCCCAGCTGTCTTGGATTTGCACCGGTTGCTATAACTACAGCTCTGGCATAAAGAGTGCCCGACATAGCAGTTTCAATCTCTTTGACTTCAGAGTGCAGGTCAACTGACACAACCTCATCATACATAGTTTGTGCACCAAAACGCTCTGCCCCTTGTTGCATACTCATTGACAGTGTAAAGCCGTCAATGCCCTGCGGAAAACCGGGATAGTTATCGATAATATCAGTCAGAGTCATCTGTCCACCAACCGACATACGCTCAAGCACCAACGTGTCAAAACCAGCACGAGCTGAATATAAAGCAGCAGTATATCCGGCAGGACCACCGCCGATTATTATCACATCGTAAATATGTTTCATATCTTCACCAAAAGCTTAGCTCTCAATCATAGCCATAATAGCGGCTTTTGGCTTAGCACCCATAGATTTTGTGACAACTTCGCCGTTTCTGAGTACCACGAGGGTCGGTATACTCATAACACCAAATGCAGCTGCTAGCTCCTGCTGTTCATCAACATTGATTTTACCCACCAATATATCAGGATTTTCCTCAGCGATTTCATCAACAATCGGGGAAACCATACGGCATGGGCCACACCAATCTGCGTAAAAATCAAGCAAAACTGTTTTATCGCTGTTTTTCACATCATTATAATTATCTTTTGTAACCTTTAAAACTGACATACTCATACATCCTTTCTTTTTTATTATGCCATAAAAAGTTGACATTATTTTCATTTTAAGTATATCAAACTGTTTTGTTTTTGTAAATAAAAAAGGTCTTCTAAAATCAGAAGACCTTAATTTTTTATTCAGCTAATGTTGCGTAGATAACCGCCTTGATTGTGTGCATACGATTTTCAGCCTCATCAAACACGATTGAAGCATCAGATTCAAACACCTCATCGGTAACTTCCATACAGTCGATACCGAATTTTGCGTTAATCTCTTTACCGATTGTAGTTTTCAAATCGTGGAAAGCTGGTAAGCAATGCATAAACTTACACTGGGCTCCTGCGTTATCCATAAGAGCTTTGTTGACCTGATAAGGAGAAAGCTCAGCAATACGCTCCTCCCATACTGAGTCAGGCTCGCCCATTGATACCCAGACGTCAGTATAGATAACATCGGCACCCTTTGTAGCAACCATAGGATCTTCGATAAACTCAAGCACAGCACCTGTCTCTTCAGCGACTGCCATACACTCTTTAACAAGCTCATCGCTTGGGAAGTACTTTTTAGGAGCACAAGCAACAAAGTGCATTCCCATTTTAGCACAACCAACCATCAGGGAGTTACCCATATTGTATCTTGCGTCGCCCATATATACGAGCTTTTTGCCAGCTAAATCACTACCACAGTGCTCTTTGATTGTTAAAAAGTCAGCTAAAATCTGTGTTGGGTGGAATTCGTTTGTAAGACCGTTATATACAGGAACATCAGAGTATTTTGCTAAATCCTCAACGATTTCCTGACCAAAACCACGGTATTCAATAGCATCATACATACGGGACAAAACACGAGCTGTATCAGCGATTGACTCTTTCTTGCCAATCTGTGAACCGCTTGGGTCAAGATAAGTCGGGTGCATACCCAAATCAGCCGCAGCTACCTCGAATGCACAACGTGTACGTGTTGATGTCTTTTCAAAAATCAGAGCAATGCTCTTGCCCTCACACACTCTGTGTGGGATACCTGCTTTTTTCTTAGCTTTAAGCTCAGCAGATAAATCGAGCAGATAGTTTAGCTCTTCAGTTGAATAGTCGAGTAATTTCAAAAAATCTCTATTTTTAAGGTTCATAATATCCTCCTGTTATACACATGCGGATTTGATAACATCCACCGCTTTTTTAAGTAAGTCAAAGTCAATGTTGAGTGCAGGAAGAAGTCTTAACTTATCTTTTGCGCTCAGGCACAACACACCGTTGTTCATACATTCTTTGATTATATCACCCACAGGCTTTTTGGTCTTGATACCAATCATAAGACCCATACCTGACACAGACTCGACACCCGCACAAGCTGAAAGCTCGCTGAAAATATACTCACTCTTAGCTTTTACACTTGAGAGTAGCTCGTCGGTTAATCTCTCAAACACTGACAAAGCACCTGCACAAGCAACAGGATTACCGCCGTATGTTGAGCCGTGGTCACCAAAGCCTAAAGAATTCTGAGCTTTTTCTCCTACTACACAAGCACCGATAGGAAGTCCACCGCCCAGACCTTTTGCAGTTGTGAAAACATCAGGCTGTACACCATAGTTCATATAAGCATAAAGCTCGCCTGTTCTGCCGTTACCCGTCTGAACTTCGTCAACCATAAAGAGTATGTCGTTATCATTACAGTAAGCGTGAACAGCCTGCACAAAGTCAGTGTCTAATTTGATAACACCGCCCTCGCCCTGAACACACTCGAGTAAAACAGCGCAGACATTGTGCTCTTTGATAGCGTTAATCACTGCATCTGTATCATTAGCGTCTGCGTGTACAAAGCCACTTGGGAGCGGATTGAACAGCTCGTGGTAATGATCCTGTCCTGTAGCACTCAAAGTAGCTAAAGTTCTGCCGTGAAAGCTGTTGTTTAAAGTCAGGATGTTATATCTGTCATAGCCTTTGTCCTGTGCGTATTTTCTTGCTACCTTAATAGCACACTCGTTGGCCTCTGCTCCTGAGTTTGAGAAGAAAACCTTGCTCATCTTAGTCTTCTCGCAGATAGCTTTTGCAAGCAAGGCGCAAGGAGAAGTGTAGTATAAATTTGAAACGTGCTGTAATGTGTTAAGCTGTGAAGTTACAGCCTCAACCCATTTATCGTCTGCGATACCGAAGGCTGTTACACCGATACCTGATGTCAGGTCGATGTACTCTTTGCCGTTTTCGTCCTTAATCACAGAGCCTTTGCCCTGTGTAAGTTCCAAATCAAAACGATTGTATGTGTTGAGCACGTACTGTTTATCAATGCTTTTTGTTGTCATTTTTATCGCCTCTGATCATTGTACCTGCACCTTCGTCGGTGAGTAACTCCATAAGAATTGAATGTGGAACACGTCCATCCATAATAACGACGTTCTTAACACCCTTATAGATAGCCTCGATGCAACATCCGATTTTCGGAATCATACCACCCTTGATAGTGCCGTCTTTGTAGAGATTCTGTGCCTGTTCAACAGTAAGACCTGTAATAAGAGTGTTAGGGTCGTCCTTATCTCTTAAAACGCCCTCAATATCTGTCATCATAATAAGACGCTCAGCACCAAGTGCTCCTGCAATATGAGCAGCAGCTGTGTCGCCGTTGATGTTATATGCGTTACCCTCTTTATCACAACCGATGGTTGAAATAACTGGAATGTATCCGTTATCGAGCAAGTCCTCAACAGGTTTGATGTGAATCTTCGTGATCTCGCCAACGTAGCCTAAACGCTCGTCCTTGACTTTAGCTTCAATCAGCATACCGTCCATACCCGAGATACCCATAGCCTTGCCGCCTTTTGCCTCAAGCATATTAACGAGTGTTTTGTTAACTTTGCCTGCTAATACCATCTGAACGATATCTACGGTTTCTTTATCAGTAACTCGTAAACCGTCAACCCACTTAGGCTCTTTGCCGAGTTTTGTCATAATATCGTCAATATCAGGACCGCCGCCGTGTACAAGTACAACCTTGATACCGATAAGCCACAGCAACACCAGGTCCTCCATAACCTGCTGTTTGAGATCATCATCAATCATAGCATTACCGCCGTATTTAACAACGATAACCTTGCCGTTATAACGTTTGATATATGGAAGAGCCTCGGTAAGCACCTGAGCTCTTTCAGGGTTAGATAATTTAATCGTTTTCATATTAACCTCTTATGTACGGTAGTCACCGTTGATTTTAACGTAATCGTATGTCAGGTCACAGCCCCAAGCCTTTGAAGAAAAATCGCCGTCACCTAAATTTACGTTGATGTCAATTTCGTTTTCGAGGAGAATCTCTTTAGCTTTTTCTTCAGAAAATTCTACGCCTGCACCATTTTCACAAACGAGGATTTCGCCCTTGTCAGAGCTGAATGACACTCTAACTTTTGTGACATCAACACAAGCTTTGCTGTAGCCGATTGCACAAAGAACACGTCCCCAGTTAGCATCAGCACCAAACATCGCAGCTTTTAATAAGCTTGAACATACAACGCTTTTTGCAACAGTTCTTGCTGTTTCTAAAGAGTCGGCGCCGGTGACATTACACTCAAGCATTTTTGTCGCACCCTCGCCATCAGCGGCAATCATACGACACAGTGTCATTGTGACTGTGTTGAGTGCTTTCATAAATGTATCAAAAGCCTCTCCATCAGCGTTAATCTCGTCGTTCTCTGCCATACCGTTACACATAACAGTAACCATATCGTTAGTTGATGTATCGCCGTCAACTGAAAGCATATTAAATGTGCTGTCAACATCAGAGCTTAACGCTTTCTGGAGCATATCTTTTGAAATAGAAACGTCACTTGTGATAAATACAAGCATTGTAGCCATATCAGGGTGAATCATGCCACTGCCTTTAGCGATACCGCCCATCTTACAGATTTTGCCGTTTATTTCAAATTCTACTGCTACTTCTTTCTGGATAGTATCAGTAGTCATAATAGCTGATGCACAATCAAATGAACCATCTTCACTTAAAAGTGAAACAAGTTCACTGATTGAATTCTCAATTGGTGTGATAGAAAGAGGCTGTCCGATAACGCCTGTGGACGCAACAACTACGTCTTTTGCATCAATACCTGTCGCACCCTGCACAAGCTCACACATCTTCTGTGCTATTTCAATACCGTTAGCATTACAGGTGTTAGCGTTACCTGAATTGCAGATAACAGCCTGAGCATAACCGTCAGCTATATTCTCTTTTGTAACAGTGAGCGGAGCACCTTTGACTAAATTTCTGGTGTATACAGCACAGGTTGTAGCTTTCTTTTCGCTGACAATAAGTGCTAAATCCTTTTTTGTCTGGTTTCTGCGGATGCCACAGTGGACACCACTTGCTTTATATCCTTTTGCGGCGCAAACACCGCCTGAAATTATCTTCATAGTAATTATCCTTTATATATTTAGTCCTGTTGTTTCGTCAACTGAGAGCAATATGTTCATATTCTGAATAGCAGAACCTGACGCACCCTTGCCGAGATTATCAAAGCGTGACACAAGTAAAATTCTGTCATCATTACCGCAAACAGTAATCTGCATATCATCCTTGAGATTAAACGCATTAGCTGACATAAAGCCACTCTCGTCTGCAGTTTCGTCAAAGTGAACGAGCTTGCCTGTGTACACTGACTTATAGACGTCTTTGATGTCGTTAATTGTACCGTTTAAATCACTCTTAAAAATCGGAACAGTCACCTGCATTCCTGCGTAGTAATCAGCAACTATCGGGCAGAATACAGGGGTATTTTTAAGGTCACAGAGCTTTACCATCTCAGGGATATGCTTGTGGCTCTGTGCCAAACCATACATACGAGGAGCATCGAGTAGTGTATCACGCTGAGCGTTTTCGTAGTCAGCTATCATCTGCTTACCGCCACCTGAGTAGCCTGTAAGTGAAAAACAGCTTAAATTAGCGTCGTTTTTCAGCACACCAGCCTTAGTAAGCGGAGCTACCAGTGCGTTAAAACCACTTGCGTGACAGCCAGGGTTAGCAATTCGCTTTGAGTTTCTCACAACATCGTAAGACTCTAAAAGCTCAGGGAAACCGTAAGTCCAGCCGTCTAACACTCTGTGGGCAGTTGATGTATCAATAACAGCAACGTTTTCGTTTTCAATCAGCGATACAGCTTCGATAGCCGCCTTATCAGGCAGACATAAAAAGGCTATGTCGCAGTTGTTGAGTGCATCTTTTCTTGCATTTATATCTTTTCTTAAATCATCACTGAGCGTGATGAGCTTTATATCAGCACGGTCTTTCAGTCTGTCAAAAATTCTCAGTCCTGTAGTGCCCGCACTTCCGTCTATAAAAACCTTTGTCATATTGAGAGCTTCTCTTTCACATATTTTATCTGCATTTCTACCGACTCAACCGATGTACCGCCAACGCTGACACGCTTGTTGACGCAGGTTGTAAGGTCGATATCATTATATACATCCGTATCAAAAAGTTCAGAATATTCTCTGTACTTTTCAATCGGTAAATCTTCTAAAATAAGTTTGTTCTCGATACAGTAAGCAACGATGCTACCTGAAATCTTGTACGCACTTCTGAATGGCAGACCTTTCTTAACAAGGTAGTCAGCTAAATCTGTTGCATTGATAAAGCCTTCGCTTGCTGCTTTTTTCATATTGTCAGCTAAAACTGTCATAGTATCAATCATAGGAGCGAAAACCTTGAGACACATTTTGACTGTTTCGCAAGCGTCAAAGATGCTTTCCTTATCCTCCTGCATATCCTTGTTGTATGCAAGCGGAATACCCTTGAGCATTGTAAGTGTTGCCATTAAATCGCCGTAAACTCTACCTGTCTTACCACGTACCAGCTCTGCCATATCAGGGTTCTTTTTCTGTGGCATAATTGATGAGCCTGTTGTGTAGCTGTCAGAAAGCTGTACGAATTTAAACTCCCAGCTCGACCACAAGATAAGCTCCTCTGAAAAACGTGAAAGATGCATCATAAGCACTGCGATAGCACTGAGCATTTCTACGCAGAAATCTCTGTCGGATACGCCGTCGAGAGAATTGAGTGCAATAGAGTCAAAGCCGAGTTTCTCAGCTTCAAAGTATCTGTCTGTGTCGTATGTAGTGCCTGCCAGTGCACAGCAACCGATAGGTGAAACGTTCATTCTCTTCTTGCAATCTGCTAATCTGTCAATATCTCTGAGTAACATCATAGCATAAGCCATCATATGGTGACCGAATGTTACAGGCTGAGCACGCTGGAGATGTGTGTAGCCAGGCATAATAACAGCCTTGTTTGTTTCAGCCTGAGAAACTAAAGCATCGATTAAAGTCTTTGTAAGTGAAACTATCTCGTCGCACTCGTCCATAAGGTACATTCTGAGATCAAGTGCAACCTGGTCATTACGGCTTCGGGCTGTGTGGAGCTTTTTACCAACATCACCGACACGTGTTGTAAGCACCTGCTCAACAAACATATGGATATCCTCAGCCTCCATGTCAATTTCGAGTGCACCACTGTTTAAGTCATCTAAAATCTGAGAAAGAGCGTCAACTAAAATCTCGGCATCCTCACTTGAAATAATATTCTGTTTACTGAGCATCATAGCGTGTGCTATAGAGCCCTTGATATCCTGCTGGTACATTTTGCAGTCGAAACGGATAGATGAATTGAAATCATCAGCGATTTTTGATGTTTCGCCGCTTGTTCTTCCTGCCCACATTTTAGCCATAATAATTACCTTCTTACTAAAAAATCGTTAACCAATATATTTTACACTACAAACATGATTTTTTCAATACTTTTACGTAATATTGAAATGTCCTGCACAGCTAACCCGTGCAGGACAGATGTTACATAAATTATTTGCCGTCAACCTGAGCCTGAACCTTGATTGGAAGGCCGAAAAGGTTGATAAAGCCTGCTGAATCAGTCTGGTCATAATCAGACTCATCAAATGTAGCAATCTCTTCAGAGTAGAGTGAGTATGGGCTCCATACGCCGGCATTGATTATATTACCCTTGTATAGCTTGAGTCTTACCTTACCTGTAACCTTCTCCTGAGTCTTGTCAACAAAAGCTGAAAGAGCCTCTCTTAAAGGTGTGAACCACTGGCCGTTGTATAACAGCTCAGCAAATGTGATAGAAAGTCTTTCTTTCTCGTGCATTGTCATCTTGTCAAGACAGATTGACTCAAGTACCTTGTGAGCCTTGTAGAGGATTGTACCGCCCGGTGTTTCGTATACACCACGGCACTTCATACCAACAAGACGGTTCTCTACAATGTCGATGATACCGATACCGTTTGCACCGCCAAGCTCGTTGAGCTTTAAGATGATATTCTTAGCACTCATCTTCTCACCGTCGATTGCAACAGGAATACCCTGTTCAAACTCGAGTTCAACGTATGTTGGCTTATCAGGAGCCTGAAGTGGGGATACACCCATCTCAAGGAAGCCTTCCTTCTCGTACTGTGGCTCGTTGCCTGTGTCTTCAAGGTCAAGACCCTCGTGTGAAAGGTGCCATAAGTTCTTGTCCTTTGAGTAGTTTGTTTCTCTATTAATTTTTAATGGAATGTTGTGTGCCTCAGCATACTCGATTTCCTCTTCACGGGACTTGATATCCCACTCACGCCATGGAGCGATGATTGGCATATTTGGAGCAAAGTGCTTAATAGCAAGCTCAAAACGAACCTGATCGTTACCCTTACCTGTACAGCCGTGAACGATAGCGTCAGCGCCCTCTTTGATAGCGATTTCAACCAAGCCCTTAGCGATACATGGACGAGCGTGTGATGTACCAAGGAGGTAATCCTCGTATACAGCACCGGCCTTCATTGTAGGAATGATGAAATCGTCAACGTACTCATCTGTGTGGTCTAAGATGTAGCACTTTGAAGCACCTGTAGCGATAGCCTTCTCCTCCAAGCCCTCGAGCTCGTCAGCCTGACCAACGTTACCTGATACTGCGATAACCTCACAGTTGTTGTAGTTTTCCTTTAACCAAGGAATAATGATAGATGTATCGAGACCGCCTGAGTAAGCGAGTACGACTTTCTTGATGTTTTCTTTATTGATTTTCTTCATAAAAATCCGCCTCCGTGCATAAATATGCAATCAATTTATTAAGTATGCATATATTATAGTCAGTTTATGCATAATTGTCAATAGAATTTATCATATTTATTCAAAATAACCTTGAATAAACCTATATACTCCATCAATATAGTCAATTTAACAAATTTATGCTGCATATTCTTTCATAATATGCAAAATATCTGCATAAAGTCTGAATCTTCCCATCATTATGATGTGCAAAATTTACAATCCAAGCACCTGATTTACATTCATATCCTCTTGAAATATGCATAGTTTTACTATATAATATAGTTAGAGTAAATCAAGTATCTGACACAAAGATTATTCTGACTGAAAGATGCGGCTGATAATTAAACTACACCTGTCATAGGTGTCTTTTTGCTATGCCCGCCGTGTCTTTTGGACACGGCGTTTTTTATTGGAGGTAAGTATGAACAAAAGAGTTGCTGTGATGAGCATTATCGTCGAGAACAACGACTCTGTCGAAAAGCTAAACTCTATTTTACATCAGGCTAGCGAGTTCATCATCGGCAGAATGGGTATTCCGTATCGTGAAAAGAATGTTTCCGTAATAAGCGTAGTGATTGACGCACCACAGGATTTGATTTCCGCAATGAGCGGAAAAATCGGCAATCTTAATGGTGTGACTGTCAAGACTGCGTACTCAAATGTGATGAGCGATGAGTAAGATGATCGAACTAATAAATAAGCTTAGTGACACCCGATCATTGAGCACTGACGAATACGAATACCTGATAAAAAACAGAACTGACGAAGCAGCCGCTTTACTAAAAGAATACGCAGTTAAAGCACGTAGTAAGTATTATCAAAACAAGGTTTTTGTACGTGGACTTATAGAAGTCAGCAACATCTGTAAAAATGACTGTTACTACTGCGGTATCAGAAAAAGTAACTTAAACTGCGACCGCTACCGCCTTAGTAAAGACGAAATTTTAGAATGTTGCAAAGAGGGCTACAACCTAGGATTTCGCACCTTTGTTTTACAAGGTGGCGAGGACGGAGCATTCACAGATGACTATCTATGTGACCTGATTGAAAGCATCAAACATAACCACCCTGACTGTGCTGTAACACTATCGCTAGGTGAACGCTCAAGAGAAAGCTATCAGAAGCTATATGATAGCGGGGCTGACCGATATTTACTCAGGCACGAAACAGCGGATGAGGTTCATTATTCCAAACTACACCCAAGCGATTTGACCTTATCTAATCGCATAAACTGTCTTTATGACCTCAAAAGCATCGGATTTCAGGTCGGATGCGGTTTTATGGTAGGCTCACCATACCAGACAATTAAGAATATAGCACAGGATTTAAAGTTCATCGAAGAGTTACAACCTGATATGTGTGGTGTCGGGCCTTTTATACCGCACAAAGACACCGTTTTTGCTAACGAAAAATCAGGCGACGCTGACCTTTGCTGTTATCTTTTATCTATCATCAGACTGATTAAGCCAAACATTCTGCTCCCTGCGACTACAGCACTGGGTACAGTTAGAAATGACGGCAGAGAAAGAGGAATACTCAGCGGTGCAAACGTTATTATGCCTAACCTCTCCCCTTTGTCTGTACGCAAAAAGTATGCTCTATACGACGGCAAAATCAGTACAGGTGAGGAATCAGCCCAAAGCCTTGAAAAGCTTAAACAATCAATGCATAACATCGGCTACGAAGTTGTCGTCAGCCGTGGTGATATAAATAAAAATAATCTCTAAGGAGTGACCAATATGGCAATTTACAATCCAAAATCTTTAAAAGCTGAAGAGTTCATCAACGACCAGGAAATTTTAGACACTCTTGATTATGCTGAACAAAATAGAAACAATGTCGAGCTTATCGACGAAATTCTAGAAAAAGCACGTCCTAAGAAAACAGAAACAGGCTACACCTGTTCTGGTCTTACACACAGAGAGGCGTCAGTGCTTTTAGCTTGCGATATTCCTGAAAAAATCGAAGAGATTTACAAAATCGCAGAAGAAATCAAGCTCGCGTTCTACGGCAACCGTATCGTTATGTTTGCTCCGCTTTACCTTTCTAACTACTGCGTAAACGGTTGTGTATACTGCCCTTATCACTTAAAGAACAAGCGTATTCCTAGAAAGAAGCTCACTCAGGAAGAAGTTAAGGCTGAGGTTATCGCACTTCAGGATATGGGTCACAAGCGCCTTGCTATTGAATCAGGTGAGGACCCTGTAAACAATCCGATTGAGTACATCTTGGAATGTATCAAAACTATCTACAGCGTACACCACAAAAATGGCGACATCAGACGTGTTAACGTAAACATTGCGGCTACAACTGTTGAGAACTACCGCAAGTTAAAGGACGCAGGTATCGGTACATACATTCTCTTCCAGGAAACTTACCACAAGGAAAGCTACTTAAAGCTTCACCCAACAGGACCAAAGCACGATTACGATTACCACACAGAGGCTATGGACAGAGCTATGGAGGGCGGTATCGATGACGTAGGTCTGGGCGTACTGTTCGGACTCGAGCTTTACAAATACGAGTTTGCAGGACTTATCATGCACGCTGAACACTTAGAGGCTGTTCACGGTGTTGGTCCGCACACAATCTCAGTACCAAGAATCAAAAAAGCTGACGATATTGACCCTGATGCTTTTGACAACTCAATTTCAGACGAAATCTTTGCTAAAATCACAGCTTGTATCCGTCTTGCTGTACCTTACACAGGTATGATTATCTCCACAAGAGAGAGCGAAGAAGTCCGTTCAAAGCTTCTCAGACTCGGTATCTCTCAGGTCAGCGGTGGTTCAAGAACAACTGTTGGTGGCTATACAGAAAAAATCCGTCCAACAGATACAGAGCAGTTTGATGTATCTGACCAGAGAACACTCGACGAAGTTGTACGCTGGCTTATGGAAAACGGACACATTCCGTCATTCTGTACAGCTTGCTACAGAGAAGGCAGAACCGGCGACCGCTTTATGAGTCTTTGCAAGAGCGGTCAGATTTTAAACTGCTGTCATCCAAACGCACTGATGACTCTGACCGAGTATCTCGAGGACTACGCTAGTGATGAAACTAAAAAAATCGGATACGAGCTTGTCAAAAAGGAACTTATGCGTATACCTAAAGACAGAGTGCGTGAAATCGCCGAAGCTAACATCGACGATATTATGAACTCAAATCGCAGAGATTTCAGATTCTGATTCAGTAAAACGGAGGACATTATGAGCCTTAATAATACACCATCAGGCGAGCGACTGCACATCGGCTTTTTCGGTATGCGAAACGCAGGCAAGTCGAGTGTAGTAAACGCCGTAACCAATCAGGAATTATCGGTTGTGTCCGATGTACTCGGTACAACAACCGACCCTGTAAAAAAAGCCATGGAGCTACTCCCCTTAGGACCTGTTGTAATAATCGACACTCCGGGTCTTGACGACGAGGGTACACTGGGTGAAATGCGTGTGCAAAAAGCAAAGGAGGTTCTTGCAAAAACCGACGTTGCTATTCTGGTAGTTGATGCCACAAAAGGCAAGAGCGAGCTTGACGAAGAGCTACTCTCTATTTTCAAAGAACGCAAGCTACCACACATTGTGGTGTACAACAAAATCGACTTGATAAGCGAAAAATCAGAGATAAAAGAAAACGAAATATACGTCAGTGCAACTGCTAAAGAAAATATCGACGAGTTAAAAGAGCTTATCGCAAAAGTCGCAAAGCTGTCTAAAACCCAAAAGCCTTTAGTTTCAGATTTGCTAAGCGAGGGCGATTTGGTAGTGCTCGTAATCCCTATCGACGAAGCCGCACCGAAAGGCAGACTGATTTTACCACAGCAGATGGTAATACGTGATATACTCGACCACCACTGTATGTGCGTATGCACTCAGGTTGAAGAACTTAGTTCGACATTAAACGCACTTTCAAAAAAGCCAAAACTTGTCATTACCGACTCGCAGGCATTCGGCAAGGTCGCTCAGCTGACACCAAGCGATATTATGATGACATCCTTTTCCATCCTTATGGCACGCTACAAGGGTGATTTAAGAACATTGATTAACGGAGCATCACAGCTTAGCAAAATCAAAGACGGCGACAAAATCTTAATCGCTGAAGGCTGTACCCACCACCGTCAGTGCAACGATATCGGCACAGTAAAAATGCCAAAATGGATTGAAGATTTCACAAATGCCAAGCCTGACTACACATTTACATCAGGTGGAACATTCCCTGACGATTTATCAGAGTTTAAGCTGATTGTTCACTGCGGAGGCTGTATGCTTAACGAAAAAGAGATGAAATCACGTATGCAAAAAGCAAACGAGAAGTCAGTGCCTATCGTAAACTACGGCGTGGCTATCGCTCATATACACGGCATACTAAAACGCTCTCTCGCACCTTTTCCTGATATCCAAAAGCTTTTATAATAAAAAAACGCTCACCCTGAAAACCTTAGGGTGAGCATTTTTATTATGATGTTTTATTTGCGAATTTTATCTTTGAAACTTTTCACCTGAGCCGAAATATCCTTGAGCTCGTCTTTACTCATAGAATCAAGATGTTCTAACTTATCCATAAACGCAGCGAGTGTTTCCTTGCGTTGACGCTCTGTAATTTCAGTATAAAAATTGACCACCACGCCTGTGACAATCGCTATAACAATAGTAGAATACGCAGTTACAAGCACAGAGATCACCTTTGACAACATAGTAGTTGCTACAACATCGCCGAAGCCTGCAGTAGAAATGACGGCATAGCAGTACCACAAAGCGTCGCCATAGCGTGTTATAGCAGGGTCAACAAGTAATATGATAAATGCACTCAATAACACAAATATGAAATACACAAGCAAAATCTGATTTGTTTTCGTTCTCACCAAAATATTACGAAGAATTCTTAGCCTTTTCATAATTCTACCCCTTTACCCAAGCTCTTACAATATGCTATACTAAGTATAACATAAACTCTAAAAAACACAACAAATAAGGTGTTACTATGACAAAAGACAATTCATTTTTAAAAGAAGCCCCGATAGGCAAGTTACTGTTCACTTTAGCAGTGCCGACAATTACCGCCCAGATTATCAATATGCTGTACAATATCGTTGACAGAATTTACATAGGACATATGGAAAATGTCGGTGATTTAGCCTTAACAGGTGTCGGTGTATGTATGCCTATAATTATGATTGTGTCAGCTTTTGCGGCATTCATCAGCGCAGGAGGTGCTCCGCGAGCATCAATTTTTATGGGCAAAGATGACAACGATTCCGCCGAAAAAACTATGGGAAGCTGTTTTTCATTACAGGTGATAATCTCTGTTATCATTACCGTTGTTTTGCTGTTATTTCACAGACCGATGCTCCTGTCTTTCGGTGCGAGCAGCAACACGATAACTTACGCTAGTGACTATATGAAAATATATGCACTGGGAACAATTTTTGTAGAGCTGACATTGGGTATGAACGCATACATAACAGCTCAGGGCTTTGCAAAGCAAGGTATGTTCTCCGTTCTCATCGGTGCTGTATCAAACATAATCCTCGACCCGATTTTCATCTTCGCACTTAATATGGGTGTCAAGGGTGCGGCACTTGCAACAATAATTTCTCAGGGATTATCGTGTTTATGGGTAGTAGGCTTTTTGTGCAGTAAAAGCTCAATCCTTAAACTTAAATTCAAGAACCTGAAAATCGACTTAAAGCTCACTCTGCCGTGTTTAGCACTCGGCCTTGCACCGTTTATTATGCAATCAAGCGAAAGCGTTATTTCGGCTTGTTTTAACTCTTCACTGTTGCTTTACGGAGGTGACATCGCCGTAGGTGCGATGACAATTCTTACAAGCGTTATGCAATTTGCTATGATGCCGCTGCAAGGTCTGGCACAAGGCTCCCAACCAATCATAAGCTACAACTATGGTGCAAAAATCCCCCTTAGAGTTAAAAAGACTTTCAAGCTGCTTCTTATCTCAAGCTTAGTTTACTCTACCGTTTTATGGGCGTGCATTATGCTGTTCCCAAGACTTTTTGCGTCCATCTTCACAGCAGACACTGCTCTTCTTGACTTCTCACAAAAGGCACTAAGAATCTACTGCGGTGTGCTGTGTTTATTCGGTATACAAATAGCCTGCCAAATGACATTTGTATCTTTAGGCAAAGCCTTTTCATCAATCATTGTCGCAGTTATGCGAAAGTTTGTACTGCTTTTACCGCTAATCTACATTATGCCTGCTCTTATGAGCGACAAAACTATGGCGGTTTACTCAGCCGAACCAATCGCAGATATCTTGGCTGTCACATTCACGGCAGTTTTGTTCTTCTTCCAGTTTAGAAAGGCTATGAGAGAGATTGATAAAGAACCCGAAAAAGTAAAAGTTAATCAGTAATAAATAACAGCGGAGTGAGTTCACTCCGCTTATTATTTTTTGAGGGTTATTATGCAAAAACTTTTTAGATTTAAAGCTTTAAAGTGTTGGAATGTTTTAAAACATATGTTATACTACTTGTTGTTCAAGAGTTTATGCAAAGGATTTGAAACTATGACTACCCAATCTACACTGAAAAAACGTCAGCTCTACCTTGTTGTAGGAGTGTTTGCAATGCTGTTTTCCGGCGTGCTGTACGCTTGGTCGATACTGAAAATTCCGTTCAAAGAGATTTTTCACTTCAGTGATTCATCACTTGCTCTGAGCTTCACTGTTACGATGTGTTTCTTTTGTCTGGGTGCATTTTTCGGAAGCATTATCTGTAAAAAACTCGGTGTAAGACCCACGCTCATTATCGCAGGTCTACTTGTCGGACTTGGATTTTTTCTAACGTCTGTTATCACTGCAGATATGGAATATATGCTATTTATCGGCTACGCTTTTCTGGCAGCAACTGGCATAGGCATTTCTTACAATGTAATAGTTTCTACCGTGTGTGCCTGGTTCCCTGATAAAAAAGGTTTCTGTTCGGGCTGTCTTATGATGGGATTCGGAGTCAGCACCTTACTTCTGGGCAACCTTATCAGCCTTATGTTCGAAAACGAAAACATAGGCTGGAGCAGAACTTATCTTATTTTAGGTACAGTCATCGCTACTGTGCTGATTATCTCTGCACTGATATTAAAAGCTCCGTCAAAAGACGTTGTACTCCCAACACCAAAACAGCGTAAAACTGCAAAGAGCGAAAACTTTGAAGCAAGAGATTTCAAAACTTCTGAAATGCTTAAGAGCTTTACTTTCTGGAGAGCTTTCGTTTGTATGGCATTTATCACAGCTGTCGGCAACTCGGTCATTAGCTTTGCACGTGACCTTGTTGTTTCCGTCAACGCTGATAACGCACTTGCTACAACGCTTGTAGGCGTACTTGCGGTATGCAACGGCTTAGGCAGAGTGCTCACAGGTGCTGTTTACGATATTTTAGGTCGCAGACTGACTATGATTTGTGCTAATCTTATCACTATAGTAGCAGCAGGCGTAACCCTTGTTTCGGTTATTGTGGGCTCGCTCCCGCTTTGCATAGCAGGTCTGTGCCTGACAGGTATCTCCTACGGCTCCTGCCCTACTGTTACATCAGCTTTTTCAGCATCATTCTATGGTCAGAAATATTTTTCAATGAATTATTCAATCATCAATTTCAATCTGATTTTTGCATCATTCATCGCAACATTTGCAAACAATCTGCTCATTACAAGCGGTTCTTATGTATCCCCGTTTGTGATGTTGCTTGTGCTAGCCGTAGTAGCATTAGGCCTCAATTTCACAATCAAAAAACCATAACAAAAAGCGGAGTGATTTCACTCCGCTGAATAATCAAACACCGCCTATTAGCCATACGTGGAAAGCCAATACAATGATTGACAAAAAGGTTGTAAAGAGGATACTGGAAATATTAAATGCGATATATCCTTTTAGCTTGTTTTTGATAGAAGAGACAAGCGAAAGTATAAATAAAATCGGGTGGGCAGGAATCCAAGAAATCAATACAGATATATTTGAAAGTTTATTTACAAAATCATAGAGTGCTTCGTTATGGACGTCAAATGCACCACCAGAAATTGGAACTAATACAATAGTGGTAACCCATAACAACCAAGTAACAGCACAATATCCTATATAGCATTTTTGAATACGCATAATTTCACCGCCTTAAATTCATTATATCACCACAATCTAAAATGTAAATCAAAAAGTATAAATCTCCTTTATATACAGATAATAGTATCGCGACAAAAATGTAGGCTCGAATACTATTATTCGGGACGTCGAGGACGCCGTCCCCTACAATTTATAGATAAGGAGATTTTGTATATATGAAAGCAACAGGAATTGTAAGAAGAATTGACGACCTTGGAAGGGTTGTTATCCCAAAAGAAATCAGACGTACACTTCGCATCCGCGAAGGCGATCCGCTGGAAATTTATACCGCCACTGACGGTGAGGTTATTTTTAAAAAATACTCACCTGTGGGAGAGCTGTCCACCTTTGCGGCGCAGTATGCTGATGTGCTGTCAAGAATCAGCTCGATGCCGACACTCGTGTGCGACCGTGACCACGTAATCGCAGCAGCCGGCGTATCAAAACGAGAGTATCTTGAGCGTAGAGTCACATCAGTGCTCGAGAACTATATGGAAAACCGACGCTCGTACTCTGCCCACCAGAATTCGGTTGACGAGGTACAGCCTGTCGAGGGAATGGACCACGTTGCGTCTGTCATCTACCCTATTATTGCATCAGGTGATGTGACAGGTGCCGTCATCATGCTTAAAGGTGACACAATAAAATATCCGACCGAAACCGAGATAAAACTCGCCCAGTCGGCTGCCGCATTTTTAGGAAAACAAATGGAAGAATAGTCCTTTACAGGTCACACCTTGTACATCTCTTTTTATTGATGACAGCTTGGTTTGACCTGTATTTTCTGCAATCTGCACTTTATTTGAAAATAATGTCACAAAACAGCGTAGTTTGTCGCTTTTTTGATTGACAATTCTGCGTTTTGTGTGATACCATTACTCTAACAATATATTAAGGGGAGAACAATATGGCACAATATCGTCACGCTAAAGGTCCCAGCGTATTACAAATCATCATCGTTATACTTGTTGTTTTACTTTCAATCGGTATTATAGCAGGTGCAGCGTTTGCGGTTTACCACTTCGGCTTTGATAAAGAGGACGAAGTACCTACAGAGGCTCCGACAGTACCAACTGTCGCTACCTTTGATGAAGCTCCGACAGAAGCTCCTACAGAAGACGAAAACCTCAAATACAATGAACTCGCTCAGAAGTACATTGCTAATATGAGCGAAGACGAAAAAATATATCAGCTGTTCATCACTACTCCTGAGGCATTAACAGGTGTTGATGCTGCTACTGTTGCAGGAGATGCTACTAAAGCTGCTATCGAGGCTAAGCCTATTGCAGGTATCGTTTACGATGCTGACAACTTTGAGGATTCAACTCAGACAACAGACCTCATCAAAACAACCCAGAGTTTTGCTAAAACCTCAATGTTCATTGCCGTAGCTGAAGAAGGCGGCGATTTCTCACCTGTTTCTTCAAAGCTTGGCACAGCTAAATTTGAAGATATGTCAACATACACAGAGCAGGGCGACCAGAAAGCCTTCGACAATGCTTCTACTATCGCTAAAGACATTTCTAAATTCGGTTTCAACTTAAACCTCGCTCCTGTTGCTAACTTTGAGGGCTCTAACGTTTACGCAACTGATGCAGCTGTTGCTTCTCCGCTTGTAGCTCAGGCTGTAAACGGTTTCCAGCAAAATGGCGTTATCTCAGCTCTCAAGACTTTTCCTGTATTGAAGGATTCAGACAAGACAACTGATGACTTACGTACAAGCGAGTTCTTAACATTCACTGCAGGTATCACAAACTCCACAGGTATCGTTGTTGTCGGCGATGCGATTATGTCATCAATAGACAGCGAAAATCCTGCATTTATGTCAAAGAATATTGTTACAGAGATTCTTCAGAAAGAGCTAAAATTCAATGGTGTAGTAATGACAAGCGATTTATCAACCGACTACATCACAGGCAACTTCACAACACAGCAGATTGTTGAGAATTCTCTGAATTCAGGCGTTAACCTTTTCTTCAAGCCTGCAGACATCGATGCTTATGTTCAGGCTGTTAAAGACGCTATCACAAACGGCACTATCACTCAGCAGCAGATTGATGACAGCGTAAAGAAGGTACTCGCACTCAAATTCAAGTTCGGTATTTTAAGCGAAACACCTGTTGCGTCTGCACAGACTGCCACTGAAACCGCTACAGATACTGCTACTGAAACCTCAACAGAAGTTGCAACCGATGCAGCACAATAATTGACATATAACAAAAGGGCTTTTACAGCCCTTTTTTGTTTGTCAGAAAAATATTTGCAAATAGTTAATATTTTGACATCATATTGTGGTACAATATACTCTGGAAAGTATTGAAAGGGGCATTGCTTTGCTTCAAATTAAAAATATATCTAAACAATATGCCGTTGGTTCGGTTGTCACCAAAGCACTCGATAATGTATCTCTGAACTTAAGAGATAATGAATTTGTAGCCATTTTAGGTCCATCAGGCTCAGGTAAAACAACTCTTTTAAATATCATCGGTGGACTTGACCGCTATGACAGCGGCGACCTTGTAATCAACGAAATCTCTACCAAAAAGTATTCGGACAGAGATTGGGATTCCTACAGAAATCACACAATAGGCTTTGTTTTTCAAAGTTACAACCTTATCCCTCACCAGACTGTACTAGCAAAAGTCGAGCTTGCTCTGACTATCTCAGGTATCAGCAAAAGTGAGCGTAAAAACGTGCCATAGAGGCGCTGGAAAAGGTCGGACTTAAAAAGCATATCCACAAAAAGCCAAACCAGATGTCAGGCGGTCAGATGCAACGTGTGGCAATTGCAAGAGCACTGGTCAACAACCCTGATATTCTGCTCGCTGATGAACCGACAGGAGCACTCGACTCCGACACCTCTGTTCAGGTTATGGAGCTTTTAAAAGAGGTCGCAAAAGACCGACTTGTTGTTATGGTTACGCACAACCCTGAACTTGCAGAAGAATACGCAACCCGTATTGTGCGTGTTAAAGACGGCGTTATCAACGATGACTCAAACCCATACGATGTTGAAAACGAGAGTTTATCCCCTGTGCAACACAAAAATATGGGCAAATCCTCAATGTCGTTCAAGACCGCTCTGTCATTAAGCTTTAACAACCTGCTTACTAAAAAGGCAAGAACACTCCTGACCTCATTTGCAGGTTCAATCGGTATTATCGGAATTGCTCTTATCTTAGCTTTATCAAACGGTGTTAATCTCTACATAAACAGTCTGGAAGAAGACACCTTGTCCGAATATCCGATACAGATATCAAAAAGCGAAGTTGACTTCACAAGCATGATGGCTGACCAGGCCGAGCTTATGAACACCGCAAGTAATAACACTGCTGAAGTTTATGAGTTCAAATCTCTCAACGCTATGCTGACAGAAAGCAACGAAAACGATTTGAGGTCGCTGAAGAAATACATTGAAAGCGGTAACAGCAACATAAATAAATACACTAATGCGGTTGAATACAAATACAACGTCACACCTAACATTTTCAGAATAGTAGGAGATGACGATTATCGCCAGATAAATCCTGACAAAACGCTCTCATCAACAGCTGGATCTATGTCAGAAATGACTGCAATGATGCTGACAATGAGTTCATCTCATTTCAGTGCCTTGCCTGAAAATCCCGCATTGTATACCGAACAATACAATGTTATGGCTGGTACATGGCCACAAAAGTATAACGAGTGTGTTGTTGTACTTTCATCTGACGGCAGTATCTCTGACCTCACCTTGTACGCAATCGGTTTAAAGGATGTCAAAGAGCTTGATGATATTTTAAAAACATATGCCGAAAAAGGCGAAGCAGATATAGATAGCGAAGCCTCCACATACAAATACGAGGATTTTATCGGCATAGAATTCAAGCTTGTTGACCCGACGAGCATATACCAGTACGACAAAAAACACGATATTTACGTGAATAAATCAGACGATAAAGAGTTTATGCTTAAGCAAATCAAAAACGGCGAAACTCTTAGAATCGTCGGTGTTGTCAAGCCTGATGAAAACGCAAACGCCGCTATGCTTATGTCGGGAATCAACTACCCTTCATCGCTGACAACTCACATTATCGAAACTGCTCAGAAAAGCAAAATTGTAGAACAGCAGAAGAACAAGCCTGATATCAACATATTCACAGGAAATGAATTTGGCGACGATGAGGCATCCTTTGATATGGAGTCACTCTTTAAAATCGACGAAAACGCCCTTGATATGACAGCTTTAGCAGGCGACCTTGATATGTCATCTATGTTCAGTGGAATGGATATGTCCCAAATGATGGGCGCACTCGATTTATCCTCGGCTTTTGAGAATATGGATATGTCCGAAATTCTGGGTGATGTGGATATGTCACAAGCCTTTGAAAATATGGATTTGTCCGAATTACTTAAAGATATAGATATGTCACAGGTTATGGATGGCGTTGATATACAACAAGCTATCCGGAATATCGACATCGCTCAAATCATTGAGAATATCGATTTCAGCAATATTGAAGTTCCTGTATCTCAAGAAGAGCTGAAAAAACTTTTTAACGATTTACTTAATGCCTATATTGAACAGTCAGGTTCAGAAAGTGACATTACATTTGAAGGCTTTTACGCCTTTGTTCAGAGTGAAACAGGACAGCAGATTGTCAAAGACAACATCGGTGATATCGTTGACTTGAGCACTGCTGTTGAAAACCTGAAAAATGAAATAACTGACATTATCTACAAAGCAGTCAGCGACGAGCTTCAGGATGCTATGGCTCCTGTTATACAGCAAATTGGAGAAAACCTTGTTAATATGCTAAACGAAACTCTCGCCCCTGTTTTATCTCAGGCAACACAGAAGTTTGTCGAAGCTATTGCAAACGGGCTCAGTGAACAGATGTCTTCTGCCATTGGGCAGGCTATGACTTCGGTAATGGGTCAGATGGGCACACAGATTTCGTCAGCAATCTCAGGACAGATGACAAATCTGATGTCAGGTATGCAGAAGGTATTAACTGATGCTTTCAGCACAGATATGGACAGTGACAGCTTAAAGGAGCTTATGAGCTCAATGATGAGTCCTACAGCAAGCACCTATGAAGAAGTATTAGCTACTCTGAATTATGCTGAGATAGACGACCCGTACACTCTTTTGATTTATCCTAAAGATTTTGAGAGTAAAGAAAACATTATTCTGATACTCGACGAATATAATAAACAGATGGAAGAAAGCGGACATCATGACAAGGTGATTACTTACACCGATGTAGTAGGCACACTTATGTCATCTGTAACAACAATCATCAATATTGTGTCATATGTGCTGATTGCATTCGTTGCGGTGTCGCTTATAGTATCCTCTATTATGATAGGAATCATAACCTACATTTCCGTATTGGAGAGAACCAAAGAAATCGGTATACTACGTGCAGTTGGTGCATCAAAGAGAAATATCTCTCAGGTGTTCAACGCAGAAACCTTTATCATCGGTCTTTGCTCTGGTATAATCGGCATCGGCATCACACTGTTGCTACTAATTCCTGGTAATGCTATAATACATCACCTTGTGGGCTCAACAGACATCAATGCGGTATTACCTGCTGCAAACGCTATTCTGCTTATAATACTCAGCGTTATACTGACTCTGATTGGTGGACTTATCCCATCAAAAAAGGCAGCAAAGAAAGACCCTGTAACAGCTTTAAGGTCAGAGTAATTTTCAACACTCACATTGTAATATTGCACAAACAGCGTGTAGTTTTTTCTACACGCTGTTTTTTGTTATTCCTTGACCTCTGTTTATACTGACATATAATGATTATAGAGGTGTTATTATTAAGTTTTTTTAATTTGAGTGCACCCTGAGTAGCACTATCAAGAGTATTATATATGAAAGGACTTTTTTATATGAAAGGATTGATATTATGAAAAAGATAATCAGCTTACTTTTATGCGTTACTATGATTTTATCAGTATTCAGTATAAGCGTAAACGGTGCTGAAACTGACCTTGCAAAAACTTCTATTTCTATCAAAAACGCAATTGACAACTACGAAAAGAATACAGGTGAAACAGTAAACACCAAGCGTTACTACTTTCTTATGCCTGACGGCTCAAGCGGTTTGCGTGGTACTATAGAAGACTACATGTACGATGAATACGCCCCATCATGGTACAATGATAACGCTAATTCTGCAGGCATCTACTGGTGGGACACTCAAAAAATCGACCCTGATGTATGGCCGGGTTACAAAATGTCAAAAGCTGACTCAGATGATGTATACTATGCTGATGTTCCTGATTTTGTAGAAGTACTTATTTTCAACAACTACTTTGATGGCGGTATGGACATCAACGACCCTGTTTACTATGATGGCCACCAGACTAATAATCTCTATACCGGTGGTTACGATGTAGACGAATCAGATATCTACCCTCAGGGACTACCAGGCTTTGAAGATATGATTTTTGTTATCGAGCCGGGCAAATCATCACTGAGCGGCGAGCTGACTCATAAAACGATCAGTGAAGGCGAGTGGTATTACTACTATAACAACGGATGTTTCGGCACAGTAAAAGACGGTGACACACGCAACTGTATCCGAGATGACCACGACCACGAAAATCTTTACATTAACTTCGACCCGTCTGACGCAGGCTGGGGCGAATATGAAAAGGTTTACTGTGTTATTGAAAGACTCGGTGGCAGTCCGTTCTACACCCCACAAACTGTCCGCACCTTGTGCACCGATTATGACGGCGACGGAATTTACACCTATGATCTGAACAAGTCTGAAATCAATCTCAAAGACTATGTTGTTTACTATGTTTACTTTATGACCGATACAGGAAAACGTACCCGTGAGCTTGTTATGCAGACAACTAATATCAAAGGCACTGTTTACGCAACAGGCGAGCTTTCTGATACATACTCAGGTTCCAAGCTTAGATGGAAAGAAGAACACAAGCTCGCTATCCCTGACTTTGATGATACAATCAGAGAGTATGAAAAAGAAAACGGTGTGGAAGTCCAAACCTATCGAAACTACTTTTACATTCCTGACGGTAGCGATAAATTCAAAGACGCCAACGGCCTTACTCTCCCAAACTGGTTTAACGAATACTACACCGACATTTGCATTACATATATGAAAGATTACAGCGGTGGATTTCCTTATCCTTACCCAAAATATCCTGTCGGTTATTCTATCAACAAAGGTGGTGCTGACAATATCTACTACGCAGACATTCCTGTAAACGTATCCCAATATATAATAGGTAATGGTGTTGTAGAGTATTCCGCTCCGACATACAGCATATGTGAATCTTTCTTGTTGGGTCCTGAATGTAATAGTTACTATGGAGATGGACTGACTGATTGCGACAATATGATTTTTGTATTCAACGAGATGGACTGGTATTCCAGCACTACAACAGCGATGTGTGGAGGCGAATGGTACTATTACTACGGTGGCACTTGCTATGGTACAGTACAAAACGGTTCAACTAATGACTGTATCCGCCACGACCATTTTGATGAAAACGGTAACCATCTTACACAAGACCTTGTTGTGGGTGATGTTGATGGCGATGGTGCACTCTCGATAATGGACGCTACAGAAATACAGCTGGTCATTGCAAAGCTCAAGAATTGGCTCAGCAACAACGCAAAAGCTCTTGCCGACGTTGATAACGACGGAGGAATATCTGTGCTTGACGCTACTGCTATTCAGCTAAAACTTGCACAGTTATCTGAATAAACCTAATAAACAACAAAAAGGGCAACCACAACGGTTGCCCTTAAATTTTACTATAAAAACATCTTAGCTGTTGAAAATTGACATAATGTCGTAGAATGAATCATCCTCGTCTGAAGAGTCAACCTCTACTGTAGGAGCAGCTTCAACCTTCTCAGGAGCTGAGCTTGGGAAAGCCTTGGAGTTGTCAGTATTAGAACCACAGCCTGCTGCGATAACTGTAACGCTGATTTCGTCCTTCATATCCTCATTGATAACAGCACCCCAGATGATGTTTGCTGTTTCACTTGCTTTCTGAGAAATCATTGTAGAAGCAGCGTCGATATCATCGAGTGTGATATCAGGAGAAGCTGTGATGTTGATGATAACGCTCTCAGCACCGTCGATAGAAGTCTCGAGTAATGCAGAAGAGATAGCCATCTCAGCAGCAACAGCAGCCTTATCCTTACCTGTAGCCTTACCGATACCCATATGAGCGTAACCAGCGTCCTTCATAACAGCAGTAACGTCAGCAAAGTCAAGGTTAACAAGACCAGGAACAACGATAAGGTCAGAAATACTCTGAACACCCTGTCTTAAAACATCGTCAGCGATAGTAAACGCATTCTGTAATGTGATAGACTGGTCAGAAACATACTTAAGTCTTTCGTTAGGAACGATAATAAGAGAGTCAACACAAGCAGCGAGCTCAGCAATACCCTGCTCAGCCTGTGCCATACGCTTTTTGCCCTCGAAAGCAAAAGGCTTTGTAACAACAGCAACTGTGAGGATGCCCATATCCTTAGCAATCTTAGCAACGATAGGAGCCGCACCTGTACCTGTGCCACCGCCCATACCGGCTGTGATAAACACCATCTGGCAGCCTTTCAGTGCCCGTGCAATTTCATCGCGGCTTTCTTCTGCTGCGCGCTGACCGATATCCGGGTCTGC
>JAFUKO010000132.1 GCA_017473555.1 Ruminococcus sp.
CAACAGCGTTCTTCTATGGTAAGATGATGGTAGTTCATATAAATCTCTCCCTTATTTTAGTTGTGTGGTAACTCTATTTTAACAGAGATTTGTATGAACTTCTTCTTTTTTTAACTGTTGCACTTGATAGTATAATTCACCAACAAAGAAAAACGGTGTAGCCCTTTTGGGTTACACCGTTTGTTAGTTTTAATTAAAGTTTAGTTTTGATATTGTGCTGAAAATTTACATAAAGAAGTGTGATAGCTGAGCTTCGAAAATCAGATTGCAGAAGAAGCCGCTTAAGAATCCTAAAATAGCACCGCATACTACGTCGCTAAGATAATGTACTCTCAAGTACATTCTTGAAAAGCCGATTGTAACAGCGACAAAAAGTACAGGTAAAAAGATGTAAGGCGGACATCTGAACAATGTCACAGCAAAAGCTGTAAAAGACGAAGCTGTGTGACCTGATGGGAAAGAGTAGTCCTTTGGACGCTTGATGATAAGCTCGTCGTCCTCTAAAAGTGAGCTCGGTCGCATACGTCCGATGATGTGTTTGATGATAATCTCGCCCAGAATGAAGGTTACACCTAGTGACAGCGTCAGGTAAACACCCGTTGCTCTTGTCCTTTTCATAAGCATAAACGGAAAACATAAAGTTATCCACCAGATGAACGCTCCGTTGCCGAGTTTTGTGAAAAGAACCATTATTCTATTTAGAAAGGGGGTATGAAGCTTAGCGATTTTCTCGACCAGTAAAGTATCGAGTCGCTGGATTTTTTTAAGCATAGTTTCCTCCTTTGAATAGTATATATAGTATCATACCACAGAATGTGTGGTTTGTGTAGTACCTATTTTAATGGATGAGAAAAATTTTTCAGAAAAATATTGACAAATGGTTTTAATGGTGTTACACTAAGCAAAAATCGAAAAAGCTGTGACGAAGACGGCTGTATTTATTTGTTTTCAGAGAGTCGGTGGAAGGTGCGAACCGATAACGAGTATATATGAAGCCCATCACTTCTGAGCTGGAAGCCCGAACACCAAGAGTTAGTAGACGCTTTCCGTGATTGCTGCGTAAAGGCATAGGGGTTGTTGGACTCCGAGAGTGGCAGAGTAATCTGCAATTTGAGTGGTACCGCGAGTGTATTTTACACCCGTCTCAAAGGTTTCTTTGAGGCGGGCTTTTTTGATTTTTGAATCATTTTTTCAGGAGGAGTTATTATGGCTCAAGTTGAAACTCAAAAGCTATTAGAGGTAGAGGTAAGAATTAAAGAAATGAGAGAAATCTATGGTTTTTCTGAGCAGGAGATGGCAAAGAGAACCGAGGTTACTGTTGAGCAGTACGTTGATTTTGAAAGTGGTAAGCTCGACTTCCCATTCACATTTATTCACAAATGTGCTTTAGCATTTAATATTGGTATTTCAGATCTTCTAGAAGGTAAGAGCGCTCTGCTCTCTTCATATACAGTAACCCGTAAGGGTCAGGGTCAGCAGACTGCTAAAGAAGACGGCATTTCTATCCAGAACCTTGCTCCTTGGTTTCGAAAGAAAATCTCAGAACCTTACTTTGTAACATACCAGTATTCACAGGAATTACAGAATAAGCCTATTCATCTTACAAAACACTCAGGTCAGGAATTTGACTATGTAATAAAGGGTAAGCTTAAAATTCAGGTTGGTGACAACGTTGAGTATTTAAGTGAAGGTGACAGCATCTACTACAACTCATCAACACCTCACGGTATGATTGCCGTTGACGGAGCAGAGTGCCAGTTTGTAGCGGTTGTACTGCCTGGTGAGAACGAGTCTGAGGATATCATCCGTGACACACTTATGGCTCACAACGAGGTTCCTGATACAAAGCTCTTATGCGAGGAGTTCATCAAAACTACTGTTGACGAAAATGGTAGCTTGAAGGCTATCGACTTTGAAAACGAGGACAGATACAACTTTGCATTCGATACAGTTGACGCTATCGCTAAGAAAGACCCTGAGAAGCTTGCGATGATTCACGTTGACAGAGAAAAGAACGAGCGTAGATTTACATTCAACGATATGAAGCGTAAGTCAGCTCAGGCTGCAAACTACTTTAAGAGCTTAGGTATCAAAAAAGGTGACAGAGTAATGCTTGTATTAAAGCGTCACTACCAGTTCTGGTTTGCAATCTTAGGTCTGCACAAACTCGGTGCTATCGCTATCCCTGCTACAAACCAGCTTCAGGCTCATGACTTTGATTACCGCTTTAACGCAGCTGGTGTTTCTGCTATCGTTTGTACTGCTGACGGCGATGTATCACATCAGGTTGATATCGCTCAGGAGAAGTCACCAACATTAAAGACTAAAGTATTAGTCGGCGGTCAGAGAGAGGGCTGGCATAACTTTGACGAGGAGTTTGACCTCTTCTCAGCTCATTACTACAGAAACGAAGATTCACCTTGTGGTGATGACCCGATGCTTATGTTCTTTACATCAGGTACCACAGGTTATCCTAAAATCGCTTTACATTCATATAAATACGCACTCGGTCACTTTATCACAGCTAAGTATTGGCACGGTGTTATGACTAACGGCGTTCACTTTACTATCTCTGACACAGGTTGGGGTAAGGCACTGTGGGGTAAGCTCTACGGTCAGTGGTTAAGCGAGGGTGCAGTATTCACCTACGATTTTGACCGCTTTGATGCTGCTGACATTCTTCCGATGTTCAAGAAGTATAACATCACTACATTCTGTGCACCACCAACAATGCTTCGAATGATGATCAAGCAGGATTTATCAAAATACGATTTCACATCACTTAAACGTGCTACAACAGCAGGTGAGGCATTAAACCCTGAGGTTTACAAGCAGTTTAAAATGGCTACAGGTCTTAAGCTCAAAGAAGGCTTTGGACAGACTGAAACAACACTTTCAATCGCTAACCTTGTTGGCGAAACTTCTAAGCTTGGTTCAATGGGTAAGCCTGTACCACTTTACGATATCCACATTTTAGATGCAGATGGAAACGATGTTCCTAACGGTGAAACAGGCGAAATCTGTATCAAGACATCCGACAAGGTTCCTTGTGGCTTGTTCCTTGGATATTACAACGATGACGAAAAGACTAAAGAAGTTTACCACGATGGTTATTATCACACAGGCGACACAGCGTGGCGTGATGAGGACGGTTTCCTCTGGTATGTTGGTCGTGTTGACGACGTTATCAAGAGCTCAGGCTACCGTATCGGACCGTTTGAAATCGAGTCTGTTATCATGGAGCTTCCTTATGTACTTGAGTGCGGCGTATCAGCAGAGCCTGACGAGGTAAGAGGTCAGGTCGTAAAGGCTTCTATCGTACTTGTTAAGGGCACAAATCCATCCGATGACCTTAAGAAAGAAATCCAGAATTATGTAAAATCCCGTACAGCTCCGTACAAATATCCACGTATAGTTGTATTCAGGGATGACCTTCCAAAGACAATCAGCGGTAAAATCCAGAGAAACAAGCTTTAAAATTTTGAAAAATATTGACATATTTCCAAAGTTATGATATATTATTACCGTATTTTTTAAAAGGCTATGACGAAGAGTACACATTAGTATGACCTAAAGAGAGGTAGCGGTTGGTGGAAGCTACCGGACTACAGCTTTTGTGTTTGTAGCTTCTGAGCCGAGAGGAAGAAAGCGTTTGTGAGTAGAACCTCTCCGTGATTGCTGCGTAAAGGCATAGGGGTTGTTAGACCTCGAGAGTGGCGATTGTATCGCAATTTGAGTGGTACCGCGGGTGATTATTACGCACTCGTCTCAAAGATAACTTTGGGACGGGTGTTTTTTTCGTCCTAACAAAAAAGGAGAATGTATCATGCAACAAATGACTGGACTTGACTACAAAATTCAGGAAATGGCGGCTCGTATCAGAGAGCTTAGAGAAATCCAGAACTTAACCGTTGAGCAAATGGCTAAGAAAACCGACGTTACGGTTGATGAATATTTAAGCTGTGAGGCTGGCAAAAGTGACTTGAACTTTGCTTTTATCTACCGTTGTGCGATGGCTCTTTCTGTCAACGTTACTGACATTATCGAGGGTTACTCACCAAACCTTAAGAGTTACTCTGTAACCAGAGCGGGTCTTGGTCAGAAAGTAGCTCAAGCTCACGGTATGACTTACTATAACCTCGCGTATGCTTTCCAGAACAGAATTGCCGAGCCTTTGTATGTTCGCTCAGTTTATGACGAAAATGCTCAGAATAACGACATCGAGCTCACAACCCACGAAGGTCAGGAGCTTGACATCGTAATCGAGGGTAACCTGATGGTTCAGGTTGGCGAGCACAAGGAGATTTTAGGCCCTGGTGACACTATCTACTTTGACTCCGATAAGCCACACGGTATGATTGCTGTTAACGGCAAGGACTGCGTATTCTACGCTATCGTGCTCAATCCTACAGGCGAGCCTATCCCTGAGCTTTCTTCCGGCAAGATTGTTGAGATTAAGAAAAAGGAAAGAAAGCACGAAGCTGACCGTATATATAAACAGTATGTTGATGTTGAAGAAAACGAGAAGGGTACACCTACTTCTATCAAGTTCAAGAACACAGACAACTTCAACTTTGCGTTTGACCTCGTTGATGCTCTCGCTGATAAAAAGCCTGAGAAGCTCGCGATGTTACATATTTCAAAAGACCACACAGAGCGTAGATTTACTTTCAAGGATATGAAGAAGGCATCCGCTCAGTGTGCTAACTACTTCAAGTCACTCGGTATCAAAAAGGGTGACAGGGTTATGCTTATCTTAAAGCGTCACTACCAGTTCTGGTTTGCAATGCTTGGTCTTAACAAGCTCGGCGCTATCGCTATTCCTGCTCCAAACCAGCTTCAGGCTCACGACCTTGAGTACAGACTCAAGAGCGCAGGCATCTGTACAGTTATCTGTACTGCTGATGACGATGTTGCTCATCAGGTTGATATTGCAAGCGAGGATTATGACGGTCTCAAGAACAAGCTTATCGTTAACGGTGAGCGTGAGGGCTGGCGTAGCTTTGATGAAGAGTATACACTCTATTCAACACACTACAACAGAACCGAGGATGCTCCTTGTGGCGATGATTTAATGCTTATGTACTTCACATCAGGTACATCAGGCTATCCGAAGATTGCGGCTCACAACTACCGCTATCCACTCGGACATTTCCATACTGCCAAATACTGGCACAACGTTGACCCTGAGGGTCTCCACTACACAATTTCAGACACAGGCTGGGCTAAGGCTATGTGGGGTAAACTCTACGGCCAGTGGCTGTGCGAGGCGGCAACCTTCGTTTATGACTTTGACCGCTTTGATGCTGCTGATATCCTGCCTATGTTTGCAAAATATCAGATTACAACATTCTGTGCACCACCAACAATGCTTAGAATGATGGTAAAACAGGATATCTCAAAGTACGATTTCTCCTCAGTTCAGCATATGACAACTGCAGGTGAAGCGCTTAACCCTGAGGTTTATCGTCAGTTTGAAAAGGCTACAGGCTTACAGATTATTGAGGGCTTTGGTCAGACTGAGAGTACAATGATTGTCGGTAATATGACAGGTGCTCCTCATAAGATTGGTTCTATGGGTAAACCTGCTCCAATCTATGATGTTATGCTCGTTGACGCTGACGGCAACGAAGTGCCTGACGGTGAGCCAGGTGAAATCGTTGTTAACCTCAAGAATGGTCATCCATGCGGTCTGTTTGTCGGCTACTACGGCGACGAAGAAAAGACCAAGGAAGTTATGCACGACGGTATTTATCACACAGGTGACGTTGCTTGGCGTGATGAGGACGGCTTCTTCTTCTACGAGGGTAGAGTTGATGACGTTATTAAGTCATCCGGCTATCGTATCGGACCATTTGAGATTGAGTCTGTTATTATGGAGCTTCCATATGTCTTAGAGTGTGGCGTTTCTGCTGCTCCTGATGAAGTGAGAGGTCAGATTGTAAAGGCTTCTATCGTACTTACAAAGGGCACAGAGGGTAATGATGACCTCAAGAAGGAAATCCAGTCTTATGTAAAGAGCCGTACAGCTCCTTACAAGTACCCACGACTTGTTGTGTTCAGAGATGAACTTCCAAAGACAGTCAGCGGTAAAATCCAGAGAAACCAACTTTAATTTACATATATAAATGATTATGAGAGATTTTAAACGAATTACTTTGCTTTGCGGGCACTATGGTAGTGGCAAAACAAATGTTGCTGTTAACTTTGCATTAGAGCTAAGAAAACAGCGTGACAGGGTGGCTATCGCTGACCTTGATATTGTCAATCCGTATTTTCGTTCAAAGGACTCTAGCTCTGAGTTTGAAGACAACGGCATCCGCCTTATCTGCTCAGAATTTGCTAACTCCAATGTCGATATTCCCGCATTGCCACAGGATATGTACGCTATAACCGATGATAAAGAGCTTTCTGTTATTATCGATGTCGGCGGCGATGACAGAGGAGCACTCGCTCTTGGTCGTCTAGCCCCAAAAATAGTTGAAGAAAACGATTACGAGATGCTGATGGTAATTAACTGCTATCGTCCGCTTACTCGTGATGCAGAGTCTACTATCGAAGTTATGCGTGAAATTGAATATGCAGGACACATAAAATTTACGGGAATTATCAATAATTCAAATTTGGGTATTGCTACCACCCCCCAAGATGTGTTAAAATCTATAAAATACGCAAAGGAAGTGGCAAAACTGTCAGACCTTCCTCTGCTGTACACTACCGTCACTGACGATATATATAATGACTTATGCGACAAGATAGAAAACCTCTTGCCACTGAGTCTTCAGGCAAGACCTGTATAAGATTATAAGGAAAGGGAGAGTTTTTAATGGCTAAATTAACATTCAAAACTGACAACTGCAAGGGTTGTGGACTGTGCGTTGAGGCTTGTCCAAAGAACTTGCTCATCCTTGCAAAAGACGAAATTAACAAAAAGGGTCATCATCCAGCTGTTATCACTGACGAGAGCAGTTGTATCGGTTGTGCTTTCTGTGCAACAATGTGCCCTGACTGCGTAATTAAGGTAGAGAGGTGAGAAAACAATGGCAGATAAAGTATTGATGAAAGGTAACGAAGCTATCGCTGAGGCTGCTATACTTGCAGGTTGTAAGCACTACTTCGGTTATCCTATTACTCCACAGACAGAAATCGCTGCTTATATGGCTAAGAAAATGCCTAAAATCGGCGGTTGCTTCTTACAGGCTGAAAGTGAAATCGCTGCTATCAATATGGTATATGGTGTAGCTTCAACAGGTAAGCGTGTTATGACTTCTTCATCATCACCTGGTATTTCACTTAAGGGTGAGGGTCTGTCATACATGGCAGGTTCAGATTTACCTTGTCTTGTTGTTAACGTACAGCGTGGTGGTCCTGGTCTTGGCGGTATCCAGCCTAGCCAGTCTGACTATTTCCAGGCTACAAAGGGCGGAGCACACGGCGACTTTAGAATGATCGTTTTAGCTCCTGCTTCAGTTCAGGAAATGGCAGAGCTCACAGTAAAAGGCTTTGAGCTTGCTGATAAATACAGAATGACTTCTATGATTTTAGCTGACGGTACTATGGGTCAGATGATGGAGCCTGTTGCGCTCGACTTTGACATCAAAGAGCGTCCAGCTACTCCTTGGGCTACAACAGGTACAAAGCTTGAGCGTGAGCACAACATCGTAAACTCACTCTCACTCGTTGCTGAAGAGCTTGAGCGTCTTAACTTCGAAAGATTTGAGCGTTACAAGGCTGTTGAAGAGAACGAGGCTATGTACGAAGAGTTTATGACTGAGGATGCTGACATTATCGTTGCTGCTTTCGGTATCGCTTCACGTGTTTCAAAGAACGCTATCGTTGAAGCTAGAAAGCAGGGCATCAAGGTTGGTCTTATCCGTCCAATCACTCTCTGGCCATTCCCTAAGGCTCCATTTGAGAAAGCTGCCAACACAGCTAAGGCTATTATTTCTGTTGAGCTTTCAATGGGTCAGATGATCGAGGATGTTAAGCTTGCTACAGGCTGCAAGGTTCCTGTAACTCTGTGCAACCGTGTTGGTGGTATGATTCCATCCCCTGAGCAGGTATTAGAGGCAATTATTGAAGCTAACGGAGGTGCAAACTAATGGCAGTAGTATTTGATAAACCACATGCTCTGGCAGATGTGCCTATGCACTATTGTCCGGGTTGTTTACACGGTGTTGTACACCGTCTTGTTGCTGAGGTTATTGACGAGCTCGGTATCGAGGGCAGAACAATCGGTATTGCTCCGGTTGGTTGCTCTGTTATGGCATATAACTATTTCAACTGCGATATGATTGAGGCGGCTCACGGTCGTGCTCCTGCAGTTGCTACAGGTGTTAAGCGTTCAGACCCTGAGAACAACATCGTATTTACATATCAGGGTGACGGTGATTTAGCGTCTATCGGTATGGCTGAAACTGTACACTCAGCTGCTAGAAACGAGAACATCACAATTATCTTTATCAACAACGCTATTTACGGTATGACAGGCGGTCAGATGGCTCCTACATCACTTCCTGGTCAGGTAACACAGACTTCTCCATACGGCAGGGACGTTAACCACTGCGGTTATCCTATCCGTGTTTGTGAGATGCTAAGTCAGCTTGAAGGTCCTGAGTACCTTGAGCGTGTTACAGTAAACAACGTTAAGAATATCAAAAACGCTAAGAAAGCTATCAAAAAGGCGTTCCAGAACCAGATTGACGGCAAGGGCTTCTCACTCGTTGAGGTTGTATCATCTTGTCCTACAAACTGGGGTATGACTCCTATTGATGCGTTAAAGTGGATTGACGACAATATGCTCCCATACTATCCACTCGGCGTTTATAAGGACCGTTCAGCAGAAAAGGAGGAAGCATAATGGCTACAACACAGTTTTTATTCTCAGGTTTTGGCGGTCAGGGCATCCTCTTTGCAGGTAAATTCGTAGCATACAAGGGTCTTACAGAAAATAAGCAGGTAAGTTGGCTTCCATCTTACGGCCCTGAGATGCGTGGCGGTACTGCTTCTTGTTCAGTAATCATTTCTGACGAGCCTGTAGGTTCACCAATCGTATCTAAGCCTGACGTTTTAGTTGCACTCAACCTTCCTTCACTTGACCGTTTTGAAAAAGACGTTAAGCCGGGCGGTTACATCTTCGCTGACTCTACACTCATCGAGCGTAAAGTAGAGCGTGATGACGTTAACGTTTTCTACATTCCTGCTACACAGCTTGCTTCTGACAACGGCATCCCTACTTTAGCTAATATGATCGTTATGGGTAAGATGCTCAAAGAGCTTGGCGACTATACAAGTGAGGGTATCGAAAACGGTTTAGCAAAGGTTATTTCTGCTAAGCGTGCAGATATGAAAGAGCTCAACGTTAAGGCTCTTGAGCTTGGTGCAAACAGCTAATAAGCTCACTACACAACTTTATTAAGAAGGTGTTTTAATTGAATATCACAATTACAAAAACAACTACTCCTAAAGCAAAACCTGATGAGTCAGCTTTAGGTTTCGGTAAAATTTTTACAGACCATATGTTTATGATGGATTACAGCAAGGACACAGGCTGGACTAATGCAAGAATCGTTCCATTTGAGAACCTTTCTATCCACCCTGCTTCAACTGTACTCCACTACGGCTCCGAGATTTTCGAGGGCTTAAAGGCATACAGAAGAGCTGACGGCAAGGTTCAGCTTTTCAGACCAATTGAAAACATTCGTCGTATGAACAGAAGTGCTGAAAGACTCTGTCTTCCTGAGATTCCTGAGGAAGATGCTTTAGAAGCACTCCTTAAATTCGTTGAGGTTGAGCAGGACTGGACTCCATCTGCTGAAGGTACATCACTGTATCTCAGACCATTCCTTTTTGGTAATGACGAGTCTTTAGGCGTTCACGCTGTAGCTAACGCTACATTCATCATCATCGCTTCACCTGTTGGTTCTTACTACCCGGAGGGCATCAATCCTGTTAAGATTATGATTGAAGACGAGGACGTAAGAGCAGTAAGAGGCGGTACAGGTTACGCTAAATGTGGCGGTAACTACGCAGCTTCTAACCGTGCAGGCGAGCGTGCAGCACAGAAGGGTTACTCACAGGTTCTCTGGCTTGACGGTGTTGAGAGAAAATATATCGAAGAAGTTGGTGCGATGAACGTTATGTTCAAAATCGACGGCGAAATCGTTACTCCAATGCTCTCAGGTTCTATCTTACCTGGTATCACTCGTATGAGCTGTTTAGAGGTTCTCAGAAACGAGGGTTACAATGTTTCTGAGAGATTACTCTCAATCAACGAGCTTGAAGAGGCTATGGAAAATGGCAAACTCGAAGAAGCTTGGGGTTGTGGTACAGCAGCTGTTATTTCTCCAATCGGTGAGCTCTGCTACAAAGGCAAGAAGTACGCTGTAAATAATGGCGAAATCGGTGAAACAACACAGCACCTCTACGATACACTCACCGGTATCCAGTGGGGTAAGGTTGAAGACAGCTACAACTGGATTGTTGAACTTTAATTTTACTGAAATATACAAATCTTAGCTCCCCTTTTTGGGGAGCTTTTTGTTTATATATTACCGTTTGGATATCACATTTAACAAAACTTATACGGCTAATTTATAAATTATGTCAATGGTTATAAAACGTATATGATGCTATAATTACCGTTTGAAAATTTTTATGGTAGGCTATATTATGAAAAGAATGATTTCTTTACTGATAGTTTTAGTAATAGTGTTCAGTGCTTTTTCGATTGTGCCGTTTACAGCGGGTGCTGTTGATAGCGGTGTTATAGAAACAGCTGAAACAAGCGGAGATTTTGAGTACACAGTTTTGTCTGACGGCACAGCTGAGATAACCGATTACAGTGGCTCTGAATCAGAGCTTGTTATTCCATCTACACTAGATGGATATAAGGTGTCGAGTATAGGTGACTCTGCGTTTTATAATTGCCCGAGCCTTACGTCAGTTGTAATTCCACATGGTGTAACAAGTATAGGCGAAATGGCATTTGAATATAGCAGCAATATTACAACAATCACCATTCCGGATAGTATGAAAAAAATAGGTAAAAGTGCATTCGAGTTTTGCTCAGGTCTAACATCAATTACTATCCCTGACTCCGTGACCAGTATAGAAAATTATGCTTTTAACAAATGTTCAAGTCTTACATCGGTTGCAATCCCCCAGGGTATAACAAGCATAGCTAACGGACTCTTCGGTAATTGTACTAACCTTGAAACAGTGTCGATTCCTGATAGTGTGACAAGCATCGGTGGTCATGCTTTCTGGGATTGTACAAATCTTACAGAAGTTACAATCCCTGATACTGTGACAAGTATCGGTGAAAGTGCGTTCTGGTGTTGTGAGAATCTTGAATCGGTTGATATCCCTCAGGGTGTAACAAGCATCGAGTATCGCACGTTTTACAGATGTAAAAGCCTTACATCTGTTACAATCCCTGACAGTGTAACAAGTATTGGTGAAGAGGCTTTTGATGGTTGTTCAAGTTGGTTATCTGTTACAATACCACAGGGGGTAACAAGTATAGGGAAGGTTGCTTTTGGCTCTTGCGAAAGCTTAAAAGAAATTACAATTCCGGATTCAGTAACAAGCATAGGCAATTCTGCTTTTCGTAGTTGTACAGGTCTTACATCAATTACAATTCCAAGTAGCGTGACAAGCATAGGTACCAGTGCTTTCTCTTCATGTGTAAATCTTGCTGAAATTAAAGTTGATAGTGATAACAAGGTGTATGACAGCAGAGAAAACTCAAACGCAATTATAGATACTAAAACAAATACTCTGCTGATCGGTTGTAAAAATACAGTAATTCCTGACTCGGTAAAGAGCATAGGATTAAGTGCATTTTTAGGTTGCGACGGGCTTGTTTCAATCACTTTTCCTTCAAGTGTTGAAAGTATAGGGGAACATGCGTTTTATAATTGTGAAAACCTTGAAACAGTCACAATGACTAATGGTGTAATGACCATAGAGAAAATGGCGTTTGATAGTTGCAAAAGCCTTAAGTCACTTACTCTTTCTGAGGATTTGGTAAGTATAGGTGAACATGCATTTTATGGATGTGAAAGCCTTGAAGCAGTTGAAATCCCAAGCTGTGTATCAATTATAGGTCCTAGTTCTTTCGGACGTTGTATCAACCTGAGTGAGATTATAGTTGATAGTGATAACGCAGTTTTCAACAGCAGAGGAAATTGTAACGCAATTATTGAAACAGGAACAAATACATTGGTTGTAGGTTGTAAAAATACAGTAATTCCTGACGGTGTAAAAAGCATAGGGGATTCTGCATTCCATGATTGTACAGGTCTTACGTCAATTAAACTTCCTGACAGTGTGACTCTTATAGACGATACTGCATTTTTTGTATGTGAAAATCTTGAGTCGGTTAATATTCCTGACGGAGTAACCAGAATAGGTGAGATGGCATTTGCTAATTGTGATAGCCTGAAAATACTTGTATTTCCGGAAAGTGTTACAAGTATAGGTTCTTATGCTTTTGATCGTTCTACTAGGGATGGACTTTGTATATATGTTTACAAAGATTCTTTTGCACATGAATTAGCACAGATGATTCAAACGAAGCATGTCGTTATCGGTGTGGATGTGTATATAGGCGACGTAAACGGCGATCTAGACATCGCGATTATGGATGCAACGGAAATACAGCTGTTTATCGCACAGTTAACAGAACTTTCTGACAACGGTCTTGTTTGTGCTGATGCCTATAAAGACGGCGACATTACTATTATGGACGCTACCCAGATTCAGTTGTTTATCGCACAGCTCATTCCTGAATTATAAAAAATAACCAGCATTTAAGGCTCCTGATATGGGAGCCTTTTTGTTGTTAGATGTTGGTGTATTAAAAAACGCAGGAGAATAGCGTTGTTAAAATTACACAATACGGATTTTATACATATAGTAACAATGCTAATTGACTGCGTGTTTTTGCCAAAGTATAATTGAATTGAAGATGATAAAGATGCTTTGACTATACTTTTAAGGAGGTATGAAGGTGCAGAGAGTTATCAGTATTGTTTTGGTTTTTATAATGCTTGTTTTAGGTGCAGTGGTCAGTGTGTCAGCTGAAGACTTGGATATCAGCGACGAGCTTATGAATGCAATAAGGGAACTTAAAAACGATGAAACTTTATCTAAAGACGATTTCAACCTAATGTACAGCTATGAGATTTCGAAGGATAAATATCTCGTGCGTTATAGTAGAAGGGAGTCGGCATCTCCTTGTGTTGTGTGTGAAATCGTGATGGGTGAGTATAAAATGACAATAGGTCAGCCTCCGATTCCGATGATTTTGTACAACGGCAAGCTCTATGAAACCAAAGTTGCTTACGATGAGGGCATAATCGACTATGATGACCTTGAGATTATGTCTACATTTGAAAAGGTAAGTGTTGAAAAAATCGGTTGGAGCTATGAAACAGATTTTGTGAAGACTTATGTTGGTAGTTTAGCTGAGTATAGCTACGAAGAGGTATACCACTATTATGGAGGCAATTACTTAGGTAGTAGTCCTGATTGGGTTTTAGCAAAGGGCTCCGTATCAGATAAGGAAGATTGTGATACACGTTATCTTAAGTATGATGATTTTGTACTTGTGTGCAACGAGAGCACAGCTCCGTTTACAATGGGATACGGTGCTTTCTTTACTCCTTGGGACGGTTATGGTGGCGGTCATTGTTTCTATGATTTGGTGTCCGATTTTGACCTGATTGCAGAGAAAATGGATGGATTTACTGACATATTAAAAGAACAGGACGAAGCTGTTGAGCTGGGTAATTGCGACGGCGACGACGATTTATCTGTATTGGACGCAACACAGATCCAGCTGGTTGTTGCGAATCTTGATACAGCAGTCAAGTTAACTGACGAAAGAGGCGTTGAGTTTTACTTTGAAGACGCTGATTCAGACGGCGAGATTTCTATTTTAGATGCTACAGCTGTTCAGCTTAAGTTAGCTAAATTATAATAGTTCACAGTTTGGGTGCTGCTTTTTCGCGGCACCCTTTTGTTGTGCCTTTTGTGATTTTTTACATATGGACAAACCTCTTGTTACAGCGTTATCGTCAATGTGAAAAAATTAACGAAAAGTTGTTGACATCTCAATTTCACTGTGATATATTAGTAGCATATTTTTCAAATGCGATGAAGAAATTATTCTTTGTCCAAAGTTTTTTTCAGAGAGCTGTCGGTTGGTGTAAGACAGTAAAAACGGTCAAAGAAGTCTCATTTTGGAGCAGAATCGCTGAACTGATTAAGCGATTACGGAGTGCCCCGTTACCATGGCAAAAGGCTTGTTGGAGCCTTACTGAGTTGGTCGATTTTTCGGCAAACAGGGTGGTACCGCGATTTATTCGTCCCTGAGGCATTAGCCTTGGGGACTTTTTATTTTACTAAAACTTCAGTAAGAGAGGTTATTATTATGAAACAAGTAAGAATTGCAGACACAACATTATGCAAAGAAAATTCTAACTTCAGCTTTAAAGAGAAGCTCGAAATCGCTCGTCAGCTTGAGCGACTTTGTGTTGACACTATCGAGCTACCTGAAATTATAAATGAAAGAACAGACATCCTGTTTGTACGCACAGTAGCATCTTTTGTTAAAAAGAGTGTTATCTCCGTTGCGGCAGGCTCTAGTATTGATAGCATCGAGAATGCTAAGAAAGCTCTGTCAAACACTGCTCATCCTTGTATTAGAATCGAGCTTCCTGTATCTCCTGCTTTAATGGAGTACAATCTCCATAAGAAGAACGCAAAGATGCTTGACTACATCAAAAAGTGTGTCGAGATAGCTAAGGACGGCTGTGATAACGTTGAGTTCTGTGCGGTTGATGCAACTCGTGCTGAGAAAGACTTCTTAAAGGATGCAATCAAGGTTGCGGTTGAAGCAGGTGCTACATCAATCTCTATCTGTGATTCAGCGTCATCAATGCTTCCTGATGATTTTGCTGAGTTTGCTGAAAAGATTGCTAAAAAGGCTGATGTTCCTGTCGGTGTTAAGTGTGATGACAAAAACGGTTTAGCTGTTGCTCAGGCTATTTTATCAGCTCGTAAAGGCGTTAAGATAGTAAAGACTGCTGTTGACGGCGATTGCACACCGCTCGAGACATTTGCGACTATGGCTAAGAACTGCGGAGATTCATACGATTTCTACTGTAACATCCGTTTCACTGAGATGCACAGAATCATCAAGCAGATTAACCGCATTTCTGAAAACGCAAACAACGAGAACGCAGCAGTAACTTTAACTGATGCTGACGAAACATCAATCCACCTTGATGTCAAAGATACTCAAGAGGATATCGCAGTAGCTGTTAAAAAGCTCGGCTATGATTTATCAGAAGAGGATGAGGCTAAGGTATATGAAGAGTTCATCCGTGTTGCTGAGAAGAAGAACGTAGGTGCTAAAGAGCTCGATGCAATTGTTGCGTCCGTTGCTTTACAGGTTCCTGCTACATATAAGCTCATTTCCTATGTTATCAACAACGGTAACATCATCAATTCAACAGCTCAGATTACTTTAGAAAAAGACGGCGAGCAGTTACAGGGTATCTGCATCGGCGACGGCCCTGTGGACGCTTCGTTCCTTGCTATTGACCAGATTGTCGGCCATCACTATGAGCTTGACGATTTCCAGATTCAGTCAGTAACTCAGGGCAAAGAGGCTATGGGTTCTGCACTTGTTAAGCTTAGAAACGGCTCAAAGCTGTATTCAGGCAACGGTATTTCAACCGATATTATGGGTGCAAGTATCAGAGCATACTTAAACGCTGTTAACAAGATTGTTTACGAGGAGGCGTGAGCATGAAACTCTCATTTTCTACTAAAGGCTGGCACAACAGCAATTTTGATGATTTTTGTGAAGCAGCCAACTATATCGGTTTTTCAGGTATAGAGCTGCACAATATACACAACCGTCTTTTCACTGAGAAAGACGGTGCTTTCCACGATTACGCATCTGCTGCTACATTACGCAGACTTTTTGAGAAAAAGCTCGAGATTCCTTGTATCGACGTTGTAGCTGACATCGCTGACAGTGAAAACGAAACTGACACAGTTGATGAAATCAAGAGATGTATCGAGATTGCTAACAACTTACGCATTCCTTACATCCGTATGCGTGCTAATAACTCTACAGATAAAGAGGCGGCTACTGCTCAGGTTGTTAAGACTATCGAAGCAGTTCACGCTTTAGCTATTGATAATAACGTAACTTTACTCATAGAAACATCAGGTCTGTTTGCTGTTACAAAGACTCTGTGCGAGGTGCTGGACTCATTTGCAAGTGACAATGTTGCGGCTTTGTGGCATCTTTCACACGCATATTTTGCAGGTAAAGAATCTCCTGAGCAGGTTATCAAAAATCTCGGTGCATATGTAAAGCACGTGCATTTTTCTGATGCCAAAAAGGTTGACGATAAGGTAGAGTACTGCTTAGCAGGTGAGGGTGAGCTCCCTATTAAAGAAATGATGCTCGCTTTAAGCTCAGTAAACTATGACGGCTATATCTCACTTATCTGGGACCCAAGCTGGTGCGAAGAGCTTGATGATATGGAAATCATTTTTGCTCAGTACAAAGAGTTTATGAAGCAGTTTGATGACACTTCAAAGAACAAGAAAACTCTCTACTATAACAACCGCCACACAGGTAAATTTGTGTGGAAAAAGGATTTGCTGATTGACGCTACATTCGGCGACGTGCTCGACAAAATGGTCGAGGAGTTCCCTGACCAGTATGCGTTCAAATACACAACTCTTGACTATACACGTACATATTCAGAGTTTCGAGATGATGTTGATACCTTTGCCCGTGCACTCATCGCTATGGGTGTTAAAGCAGGCACAAAGGTAGCAGTCTGGGCGTCTAACGTACCACAGTGGTACATCGCTTTCTGGGCAACCGTAAAAATCGGTGCTATCTTAGTTACAGTTAACACAGCATACAAAATCCACGAGGCTGAGTACCTTTTCCGTCAGTCTGATACTCACACACTGATTATGACTCAGGGTGCTAAGGATACAAACTACGGCGATATAGTTGCTAAGCTCTGTCCTGAGCTTGAAAATACAAAAGAGGGCAATCAGGTTCACTCAAAGCGTCTGCCGTTCTTACGCAACGTTATTACAGTAGGCTTTAAGCAGAAGGGCTGTATGACATGGAATCAGGCTCTTGAATTCGCAAACAAAGTTCCTGTTTCTGAAGTGCATCGTATGGCGGCACTTGTTGATAAAAACGACGTTTGTAATATGCAGTACACTTCAGGTACTACAGGCTTCCCTAAGGGCGTAATGCTCACTCACTACAATATTGTAAATGACGGTAAATGTATCGGCGACAGAATGGACCTCTCAACTGCTGACAGAATGATGGTTCAGGTTCCTATGTTCCATTGCTTCGGTATGGTGCTCGCAATGACAGCTACTATGACCCACGGCGGAACACTGTTACCACTGCCATATTTCTCACCAAAGCCTGCACTTGCGTGTATCAACAACGAGCATATCACAGCGTTCCACGGTGTTCCTACAATGTTTATTGCATTACTCGAGCACGAGGACTTTGATAAAACAGACTTCTCCTATATGCGTACAGGTATTATGGCAGGTTCGCCTTGTCCTATCTCTGTTATGCAGGACGTTGTCAATAAAATGAATATGAAAGAAATCACTATCGTTTATGGTCAGACAGAGGCTTCTCCTGGTTGTACAATGAGTTCTACTGACGACCCACTCGAGGTTCGAGTTGCAACAGTAGGTAGAGCACTTCCTGAAATTGAGTGCCGTATCGTTGACCCTGAAACAGGTGAGGATTGTCCTGATGAAGTGCCTGGCGAGTTCTTAGCTAGAGGCTACAACATTATGAAGGGTTACTATAAGATGCCACAGGCTACTCCTGCCGCTATTGATAAAGACGGCTGGCTCCATACAGGTGACCTTGCTTGCCGCACAAAAGAGGGTAACTACCGTATTACAGGACGTTTAAAGGATATGATCATCCGTGGTGGTGAGAACATCTATCCTAAGGAGATTGAGGAGTTTATCTACACTCACGAAAAGGTAAGTGACGTACAGGTTATCGGTGTTCCTGATGAGCAGTATGGTGAAGAGATTATGGCTTGCATCATCTTAAAAGAGGGCGAGACTATGACAGAGGCTGAGATGAAGGACTATATCCTTGCTAATATGGCACGTCACAAGGTTCCTCGTTACATCGACTTTGTAGATTCATTCCCGACAAATGCTGCGGGTAAGATTATGAAGTACAAGATGCGTGAGCAGGCTGTAGAAAAGCTCGGACTCCAGAAGGCTAACAGCGTGGAGACAGCGTAATGTATATGAAATTTACTGTTATTGACTCACATTGTCATATTTATCCTGAAAAGATTGCCAGCAAAGCGGTTGGAGGTACTGACCGCTTTTACGACATTGTTTCAAAATGCGAAGGTACGATTGATGACTTAATCGCTCGTGGCAAAAAAGCAGGCGTTGACCACTTTATTGTTCAGTCGGTTGCTACTACTCCACAGCAGGTCAGAAAAATAAACGAGTTTATCGCACAAAGTGTACAGGAGCACAAAGGACTATTAACTGGTCTTGGCACACTTCATCCTGATAGCGAAGACCAGGCGGGTGATGTTGAGCATCTTATCTCACTCGGTCTGCAGGGTGTAAAGCTTCATCCTGATATCCAGCAGTTTGCGATTGACGACGAAAGATGTCTTAGAATCTACGACTTGTGTCAGGAAAAGGGTTTGCCGATTCTGATGCACACAGGTGACAATAGATACGATTACTCTAACCCTAACAGACTTTTACCTGTGCTCAAAAAGTACAAGGATTTAGTAGTTATCGGTGCTCACTTTGGCGGTTGGTCAATGTGGGATGAAGCGTGCGATGTGTACAAAGGCATCCCTAACTTCTACGTTGACTGTAGCTCAAGCCTTTACGCTATCACTCCTGAAACTGCTAAAAAGGTAGTCCGCACCTATGGTGCTGAGCACGTGCTCTTTGCTACCGACTACCCTATGTGGGAGCCAAGTGAGGAGATTGAGCGTTTTATGGCAATCGGCTTAACTGATGAAGAAAACGAGATTATCTTCTCAAAAAACGTCAGAAAGCTTTTCAACATTGATTTATAAAAACTGCAATATGCATATAGCAAAAGCCTCCGATTAATCGGAGGTTTTTTGCGCTTTTATGTAGAGTTTTTATTAGTGTCACAATTGTATTGTACGACCACTTGTAGGGGACGGCGTCCTCGACGTACCGAGAGATAAACACCTGTAAAATCCCAAAAAGCGTTTATAATAAACTGATAGTTGCAGATTAGTTGCAGATTATAAATAATTTTTCTAATATCGTTCATTATAATATTGACAACGCAAGGTTACAGTTGTAAACTATATACATAAAGGTTACATTTGTAACCTGAAGGATAGAGAGGTGGAGTCAGTGAAAAAAGATATTAAAATCACAGAATCTGAGTGGAGTGTAATGGAAATACTGTGGAGCACAGACTTTGCTACAATTGGAGAAATAAAAAAAGCGTTAGCCTCTACCGATTGGAGCGATTCTACAATAAAAACACTTGTCAGACGACTGGTGTCTAAAAAGGCGATAGCTATAAACACAGATGAAGCTGTTTTTCGTTATTACCCTCTAATTTCACAACAGGATTGTCAAAGGAAAGAAACAAAAAGCTTTATTAACAGAGTTTACGAAGGTTCTGTCAGTATGCTCGTTACTAATCTTGTGGCAGATTCAAATCTAAGTGAAAAGGAACGAAAAGAGCTTTTAGATCTCATCGAAAAGATGGAGAAGGGGTAAACAATGATAAATGATACGTTAATACTCGGATTTGAAATGATGCAAAAATCAAGTCCGTTGTACCCTGTTTTTGAATATTTAGTGCACACCACCGTGTATGTAACAATTACTGCTCTGCTTATCATTTTGTTTAAGCTGATATTCAAAAATAAGATAGGCGCTAAATGGCACGTTTTAATATGGCTTGTCTTACTTGTCAGAATAGTAGTGCCTGTTTTACCTTCCAGTATGTTTTCAATCTTTAATACAGCTCAAATTGACGATGAAACTATAGCGCGTATGACATACAGCGTTGTAGAAAACAACGATAATGCTGATACTCTAAAAGCATACAATGTCGAAAAAGATACTGTTGAAGATTACTATTACACAGAAGGATACACTCATACAGACTATGAGGAAAATCGCAGCGGTGGTCACTCAGGTAGTATTATGCGACTTGACGTAGCTATAATTGCTGTGTGGGTTGCAGGATTTGTGTTTCTTCTTTTCTACTTGATTTTTATATATTCAAGGTACACTAAAACCCTAAAAAAGAGCAGAAGAACTTGTGATGATGATACCTACGAGCTGTTCAAGCGTTGTAAAGAAAAGCTTAGTATCAAACATGATGTTAAGCTTTTTAGAGCAGATACCACTCCTGTACTTGTAGGGTTGATTCATCCTGAAGTATATATCCCTGAAAGTAATAACCAAACTGAAACAGAATATACACTTTTGCACGAGCTTAATCATATGAAAAATTATGATATATTATGGACTGCTATTGCCACCTTGATTTTGTGTGTGAATTGGTTTAACCCTGTAGTATGGATTTCGTTTTTTATGTTTAAGCGTGATATAGAAGTATATTGTGACGATAGAACGTTGAAGTTTACTGAAAACAAAAGCAGTTACGCACAATTGCTTTTTGATACAGCGACAAAGGAAAAATATCGCTTTGTACTTGGTACTACTTCATTCCAAAACGGTAAATCAGGTTTAAAACACAGAATTAAGTATATGGCTAAATATAAAAAGCCAACTATTATTACTGTAGTATTTGCTGTTGTTTTACTTAGTTCAATACTTATAGTGTGTTTGACAAATTCAATGAGTAGTCAGGTGAACTTTACACTGGAAAATCCAATAAACTACTGTAAACTGGATTTGATTATCGACCGCGATATAGTGGGCAATAATTATAGGGATAATAGTAGTATAGGCAGGTTCTACTCCGATTTGGATGTAGAAACGATAGCGGACTCGATAGTTGTCGATAACCTTGAGTGTTACTATGAAATGGTTAGTGATAATGAAGCTTTGTTAAGGACGAATGATGATAACATCCCATTTGTACTAATCAGCAAGAAAGTGCAGGACAAATCAGGAAACAAACTTGACGATGTTGTCTTTATGGAATGTTTGGGCAATACCTTCTACATAGACGACAAAGTGCGTAATGTATCGTTGCCTAACTTACAATATGGTTTGTATTTTCCTGTGTATCTTATCGAGGAGTGTAGATATAACGATCTTGGTAAATCTTTCAGTGTAGTCGGAAGTAATCCTTTTTCGCAAAAAATAATTCTCAAAGATGACGAAAATAATTTTCAGCAACTTGTGGATTTTTACGGCGAAATGTATAAGGTCGGTTTTGATGAGTACGAAGATGGTAGCGGTGAGCTGTATGTATCCGATAGTTATGCAGGACAAACGTTATTCAGGCTGTTTTATAACGCTGATGAGAGAAGTGTGGAAATCACAAACGTATATCAATATTTTACTCAGGATAACGCAAAAAACATAGTCAGAAAATTTGAGAATTCTGTGCAGAGAGGTGACATGACCGCTGCTAAGAACTGCTTTGCTACTCTTAGTAAGGAGGACGAAAAGTGTATCAAGGAACTGCCAGAAGATTTTAATCTCGCATTTGGATATGTTGATAAGCTTTACGATAACAGCAGTTTTTCAGTGGCAACACTATATTATACTGGAATGCTTGAGTGTATAGTTAATTTCGAGGTTGAGTTAATAGATGGTGAGTTCAAGATTACTAAGACCAATTTAGCTAAATCCTTGGAAAATCCTTTGGTCAGAAGTGAAGAGGTTGTTGCAGAAGGAGTCATCGACGAGCTTGATTTGTCCGACATCGAAGGTCAGGGTTTCTTTAACAAAATAGCAAGCATAATTTACGCTGATGAAAAAACCGTAATACTGGACGGCGAGTGCGGACTTGTAGTCTATAATTTAACAGATCACAAAATAGATTTAAGAGCATCTGTAGATTACTTACGAGGTCTTGGCTATGACTTCCCGTATGCCTTAGCTTCACCTGATGGAACTGAGGTTTACATTTATGAATCAACAGACCCCGGTAGTGGAATACTCACGGACACTATGGTGGGACATACTGTTACAATTAATGTCGCAGATAAAACATTCAAACGTGATAAGATTAAAAACCGAGATGTTTTTAGCAAAAGAAAATCGGTTGAAAAGGAAATGACTGTAGAAGAACAGGAACTCTATGGTATCACTTGGCTATCTTCCAGTAGTATTTACGTAGAAGTTGGCGACAAAATTATGTTTACTCAGTGCACACCTGACTGGTCTTGGGAAAATCTGCAACTAGTGATTTGTGACAGAGATACAGGTGAAAAAGAAGTTATACATATATTCTAAAAGAAAAGCCTCCGAGAAATCGGAGGCTTTTTGTGTCTTATACAGTTTTCCAGAGTATCAGGTTATCGTCTATAATAACATCGACCTTGCCCTCGTTTTTGAGGTAGCTCAGATATGACCTGACAGTACTGCCGACAAGCGAGTTCTGGCGGATGCTCATCCTGAGCTCATAGTGGTAAAACAGCTTTTGGAGCAGCACTTCGAATGTGAGCGGCTCTTTGAGCATAGCGAGTATCATGTCACAGATTTCGTATAATTTGTCACGATTGAGTTTTATCAGCGGTCTTATATCATCTACTGTTTCAACGTGCGACATAATAAACTTGTCAGCACTCATATTCTCGACGAATGTTAGTGACTCGAGATGCTTTTTGATATCTAAAAGATAGGTGATACCGTACTTTTTGATTATCTCTTCACTTGATACGATGTCGCCGACAAATGCGACATTATCAGGAGTGACTATCGCTATCATACCGAGCGAATGTCCGGAAATATCGTAGGTTTTGAGCTCACTTGGGAAGTCAGTAGAGCTGATGTCTTTTGTGACACTCTCTTTTGCTAAAAAGAACTTGTGCTCCATTTCCTGCGGTATATATCCGCCGTAGATGTGCAGCGGATTTATAATCGGATGCTCGATAAACGGACGGTCAATAGTAGAGCAGAAAATGTCACAGCCTGTTTTCTCCTGAATGTAAGCGTTGCCACCGATGTGGTCAGCGTGGGCGTGGGTGTTGATTATACCTTTTATAATCCATCCTTGCTCACTGCAGATTTTGAGAGTTTTCTTTGCTGAGTTTTTGTCGGAGCCTGAGTCGATTAAATAAACATCAGTGTCGTTTCTTTTGTATATGCCGACCTTTGACGGGCTTTCGATATAATAACAGCAGTCAGTAACTTTGACTAGTTCAAACATTTTATCACCTGTGCATAAAAATTCCTATACTATTATACTGCCCTGAGTTATCATTTTCAATACTAAAGTGATGCTCCGATTGTAACGATAGCGTTACCGCTGGATATAGTTTTACCGCTTTCGGATAGTCTTGCGATAAAGGTTTTTGAGCCTTTGACTCTTTGTGCGAATTCCGACAGTACCTCTTTTGCCTTTTTGGGTACCAGCGGATAATCAAACACAAGGTAGTAGCTGTCGTTGTACAGGTAAGCTGAATTGTTATAGTACAGCGTGTCGGTATTGTAGAGCTTTTCGATAGTTGTGAGCATATTTTCTGTGTCTGTAAATTTGTAGCACGGGTACTCCTTTATCCGCTTTATGCGGTATTTTGTACGCTCTTTTTTATCACTTAGCGACACAAGCAAAACACAGCCGTCACCGCTCTTTAAGGCTTCGCACAGAATCTTCTTGTTGTCTGTAGGGATAGAGTTGCTGGTGCACGCAAGACTTAGCAGTCTGCTCAGTATCTTTTTTGAATGAGGGTCAGAAAAGCCCATATCGTAAAAATCAAGGTCGAAATTTTTCATATCATCACTGCATAGTGAAATAAGCACCTTATCGTGCGATATTTGTGAAATCTTCAAGAGTGAAACCTCCTTTGAAAGTGCTATATAACATACTATGCTAAAAGGCTTTTCTATGCAATGGTGAGTTTTTGGCTGTTAAAAAATGTGTACTGTTTATTGACACTACAGGTGGGTAATGATAAAATCAAGATGTATAATTTATAAATTTTAGCAAAGGAGATTTGACTATGCCAAACTGGCTTTCAGATGCTGTTTTTTACGAAATTTATCCTCAGAGCTACTGCGATTCAAACGGTGACGGTATCGGTGATTTGCAGGGCATTATCTCAAAACTATCTTACATCAAAGAGCTTGGATGTAATGCGTTGTGGATTAACCCTATTTACGACTCACCTTTTATGGACGCAGGCTATGATGTGCGAGATCATAAAAAGGTTGCCAAGCGCTACGGCACACTTGATGACGTTAAGGAACTTTTAGACAAGGCTCACGCTATGGGTATCAAAGTTCTCTTTGACCTTGTACCTGGTCATACAAGTGACCAGAATGAGTGGTTCTTACAGGCAAAAAAGGCTCAAAAGAATCAGTACAGTGATAACTATATCTTCACAAAATCCGTGTGGGATGCTCCGCCTCAGTACAGACTTATGTGCGGTATCTGTGAGCGTGACGGCAACTACCTTGTTAACTATTTTTCATCTCAGCCGGCACTTAACTACGGCTTCTATGAGATTACTCATCCACAGTGGCAGATGCCTGCTGATTGCGATGCGGCTAAATCTACAGTTGAGCTTATCAAAGACATTATGCGTTACTGGATGGATTTAGGCGTTGACGGCTTCAGAGTCGATATGGCTGATTCTCTCGTTAAGAATGACGATGACAAGATTGCTACTTCAAAAATCTGGGCAGATATCAGAAAAATGATGGACAAGGACTACCCTGAGTGTGCGTTGGTTTCAGAGTGGTGCAACCCACAGCGTTCAATTAACGACGGTGGTTTCCATATGGATTTCTATCTTGACCACTACGGCAACGGCTACTCAACACTTTTCCGTTATCTTGTAGACGGTAAGAACAAGAGCTTTTTCTCAGATGATGCACAGGGCGATTTGTCTGTGTTCCTCGATGAATACCTCACTAACTATCCTGTGACAAAGGACAACGGCTATATCTGTTTTATGACAAATAACCACGATATGCCACGTGCTACTTTCTATATGTCTAACGAGATGATTAAGCTCACTCACACATTTATGATGACAATGCCTGGCGTACCGTTTGTATACTACGGTGATGAAATCGGTATGCGTTACCAGACAGATTTGGTATCAAAAGAGGGTGGTTTCTCACGTACAGGTTCACGTACTCCGATGCAGTGGGATTCTTCTAAGAACTTAGGCTTCTCCACAGCTGATGAGAGCAAACTCTACTTGCCTGTTGATAAGAGTATTGATGCTCCAACTGTTGAGAACAACAAGGGTGTAGAGGGCAGTATTTACGAGAACTTAAAGACACTCATCGCTTTACGTCACGAGTACGAGGAGATGAGAAACGGCTCTGAGTTTGAGCTTGTAAGTGCTGAGAAAGGTACTAACCTTTTTGTGTACAAGCGTGGTAGTTTTACTGTTTGCTTCAATGTTTCAAATGAAGAGAAGACAGTTGAGCTCGATAATGCGGGCGAAGTTGTTTTTGCTCTTGGCGATTACAACCTCGACGGCAAAAAGCTTACACTTAACGGCAGAAACGCTGTTATCGTAAAAGCCTGATTGTATAAAGTAAATATCAAAGCATAAGAAAACCGCAGGGTGCGTTTAGTTGCACTCTGCGGTTTTAGTGTTTTTCTGTCTTATTTTATAAAGCCGATTTTCTTCATACACTTGTCAATTGTACGCTGGGCAAGCATATTAGCGAATTCGTCAGACTTTCTGTAACATTCCTCTAAGTATGACTTATCCTTGATGTACTCCTCGTAACGTTTACGGATAGGAGAGAGCTCAGCGATAACAGCCTCGCCAACAGCTACCTTGAAGTCGCCGTAGCCTTTACCGTCAAAGTCGTGCTCAATCTGCTCAAAGGTAAGACCTGTAACAGCTGAGTAAATTGACATAAGGTTGTTGATGCCGTGTTTACCCTCGCCGTAGAACACCTTAGCATCATTGTCAGTAACGGCACGCTTGAATTTCTTCATAATAACGTCATCAGTATCTGTCAAAAGTACACAAGCATTCACGTTTTCGTCTGACTTACTCATTTTGGCTGTAGGATTCTGTAAGCTCATAACACGAGCACCGTTCTTAGGAATAAAGCCGTCAGGAATTTTGAATGTGTTTCCATAGATACCGTTAAAACGTGTTGCGATATCACGAGCTAACTCCAGATGCTGTTTCTGGTCAGCACCGATTGGAACTAAATCAGCCTGATAAAGCAGTATATCACCAGCCATAAGTACAGGATACGTGAAAAGACCAGCGTTGATGTTGTCAGCGTGCTTGATGCTCTTGTCCTTGAACTGAGTCATACGGGAGAGCTCACCAAACTGTGTGTAGCAGTTCAAAATCCATGCGAGCTGTGAGTGAGCAGGAACGTGGCTCTGGATAAAGAACGGAGATTTTTCTGTGTCGATACCACACGCAAGAATAGAAGCGTAAGCATCGTAGATGTTCTTTCTCAGTTTTGCTGTTTCCTGACGTACTGTGATTGTGTGTAAGTCAGCAAGAGCGTATAAGCAGTTGTATTCGTCGTTTTCCTGCATCTTTACCCAGTTTCTAACAGCACCGAGGTAGTTGCCCAGTGTGATAGTACCGCTTGGCTGGATAGCAGATAAAACGACCTTCTTTTTAGCCTGAACTTGTGTTGTTTCACTCATATATATCACCTTTATGTTAGATTATTTGATAAATTCTTTAGCAACTTCGCCGATAATTTTGATACCGTTTGTCAGGTCTATATCAGACGGAGTTGAGAAGTTGATTCTGAAAGAATCGCAAGGAAGTGAGCTGTCTGTCAGGAAAGCGTTGCCCGGTACTACGCAAACCTTGCGCTCTGTAAGTGCCTTGCAGAAGTTGAGCATATCAACTGACTTTGGCAGTGTGCACCAGATGAAAAGTCCACCCTCGATTTTGTTGTATGTGATGCCATTAGGAACTACATACTCATCGAGTAAATCCATACAGAGCTCAGCTTTCTTTGTATATAAATCACGGAGCATCTGTAAATGACCCTTGAAATCGTACTTTGTCATAAATTCGTTGCACACCATCTGTGACCACATAGCAGTGTGAACGTCCTGACCCTGTTTGCAGACAATCATCTTAGCCATAGCAGCCTTGTCAGCTACCATATAGCCTGCACGTATTCCAGGAGCAACAACCTTTGAGAATGAGCCTGAGTAGATAACGATGCCGTCAGTGTCAAAGCTCTTGATGCAAGCAACGTCTTCGCCGCTGTATCTTAAATCACCGTAAGGGTTATCCTCGATGATGAGAACATTGTACTTTTTAGCGAGCTCGTAGAGCTTGTGGCGTTTCTCTAAACTCATTGTCACACCCGACGGGTTCTGGAAGTTAGGGATAGTGTAAATAAGCTTTGTATTAGGATTAGCGATGAGCTTTTCCTCGAGCTCTTCCATATTCATACCGTCTTTTTCAACAGTAACACCGACAAGGTTAACGTTGTAGCTTCTGAAAGTATTGAGCGCTCCAACAAATGACGGAGCCTCACAGAAGAGTGTATCGTGCTCGTTTAAGAAGGTCTTTGCAGCGATGTCCATAACCTGCTGTGCACCTGAAACTATGATAAGCTCATCGTTTTCCTTAATAACGTCAAGCTCCTCGCTTAAATACTTTTTGAGAGTATCTCTAAGTGGTGTGTACCCGTCGGAAATACCATACTGTAAAACGCCGATTGGGTTCTCTTTTAAGAGGTTTTCTGAAATCTCTCTGATAGCATCTACAGGGAAAGCGTCAGGAGCAGGGTTGCCTGCTGAAAGAGAGATAACACCAGGGTCAGAGGCACTTTTTAAGATTTCTCTGATTGCGTTAGGCTTTAAAGCCAGCACTTTGTCTGAAAAATTGTATGTCAAAACAATCACCTTCTAAATAAAACTAAATTTAATTTTAACATATATATGCAGAATTTGCAACAAAATTGAGCCTTAGTGGCGATGAATACGCAAAAAATGACTGAAAAATCAGGAAATTGTCACAATTATAAAAGTTTTTGTTGTATAAAATGTTATTTTGTATTATAATGTAGTATGTGTTTTTATTCGTGTTAAAAAAGGAGGAGCAAAATTGGATTACGATTTCGACTTTTATGAAGACAAAGCGTATATCGAGCGTCGAAACGCTCGCCGTGCTTTGGAAAGAGAAAAACGAAGAAAGAAAAAGCTGTTTGTAAGACGAGCAACTATCGTTGGTGTTATGCTCCTCATTGTGATACTTGTTGTCACTCTGTTGGTGCTCGGTGTTAAAGCGCTGTTCAACATCGGCGGTGATGATAAGACCGAGGAGACAACTGCTCCTACAGTTGCTGTTTCAGATGCTTCTAAAAATACAGACGCACTCACATTCAACGAACCGAATATCCCTGACGATAAGTCAATCGAGGGCTATCCGTCATCAATGAACAGTGCGGTTTACATCTATGACAAAGCAGCATACGAGCTTTTTGCAGGAAGTGAAAGCTCAGCTCAAGATTACGCTGATTGTATCAGCGAGTTCAAAAAGCAGGCTGGTTCTGACATAACAGTTTACAATATGGTTATCCCAAGCCACGTTGAGTTTGGTATTCCAAGACGTCTTATTCAGGACGGCACAGTTCAGTCATCATCTCAGGCTGAAAACATCAAAATGATTTATAGCAGTTACACTGAGGATGTAGTTCCTATCAACTGCTACAATGAATTATCAGCCCACGCAAGTGAATATATCTACTTCAACACTGACCACCATTGGACAGGTCTTGGCGGATATTACGCTTACAAAGCTTTCTGTGAGCAGACTAACCAGAAGGTGTTGGACCTGTCGGTTTGTACAGAAAATTCTATCGACGGCTATGAGGGCTCGCTGATTGACTGTGACGGCAGTCTTTACGAAAACTTAGACACAGTTCATTTCTGGACCTTCCCTTACAGCACATACGCTATGCGTACTGATAGTGCCGGCGATGAGCCGTATGAAACAACGGTTTACTACGAGGGTGCATCAGCTGGCCCTTATACATACGGTGCATTTATCTGGGGTGACTGTGCATTATTTGTTGAGCACAATCAGGAGCTTTCAAACGGCAAGAAGATTGCAGTAATCAAGGAATCCTATGGTAACGCATTTGTACCATATCTTACAGCCAACTACGAAGAAGTTCATGTAATCGATTTCAGATATTTTGATGATAATCTCAAATCTTACTGCATCACAAATGGTATTGATGAAGTAATGTTTGTCAACAATATTATGGCGGCTAACACAGCTATTCAGGTTGACAGAATCAGAACACTGTTTGATTAATTTTTAAACGAGGAGGTGTAACGGCATGCTGGCAAAAAAAGTAAGAGTTAATGTTTACGGCGAAATAAGCAACGGGCTTTACTCAGGCTACTCAAGTGCTGAGGGTATCAACAACGTAAGCTCATATGTTATCAGCAGGAAAAATGTATACGAGTTTTTGCGCGGCGTGGTAGTTGCCGTTGCAACTCTCAAAAGTGGAGAGCAGAAGTGTATTGTAGCTCCTGAGGGCGAGATTTTCTACGAGCCTGAGATAAGAGAGCGTTTGAGCACTTTGAGAAATGTTGAGATAAAGACGCTTAACTGTCTTTACGAAAAATCGTGCGGTGCGATTATTATCTATAAGGCTAACGAGGACAACCACAAGGTGCTCCTTGTTAAGAACCACAACGGCAGATACTGGAGCTTCCCTAAAGGTCACGTTGAAAAAGGCGAGACTGAGGAAGAAACTGCTATCAGAGAGATTAAAGAGGAAACAGGTTTAGACGTTGAAATTGTTGACAGTTTCAGAGAGGTTTCTGACTACTGTCCTTTCGGCAGAATCAAAAAGCGTGTTGTGTTCTTTATGGCACAGACATTCTCGACCGACGTCAAGGTGCAGAAAGAGGAAATCGACTCATACATCTGGGTTGATTTAAACGATGTGCATAACAAATGTACCTACGATAATGACCTTCGTGTCATCAAAAAGGCACGAGCTAATATCTCAAAATTAAAGTAATTTTTAAAACTAATCCCCACAAACCGCTATGGTCTGTGGGGATTTTTGTGTCTGTATTAAGTTTTTTTGGTATCGCTCAGGCGTGATACCAAATATTACTCAAGCCATGCGATGTCTGTGTCTGTGCCTAAATTATCCACGCTGTAGATGAATAAGAGCTTGTCAAAATCGCTGTTTTTGATAAGCTCGGTGACACTCTGTTTATAGTAACGCATATCGAGCATTGTGATTTCACTGTAGTGGTCAGCTAAAAACGGTACGAGTGAATGAGCAAAGCTGTCTTTGATAACAAGTAACTTTTCGCCGTCTTTTACAGCGTTGTTCTTAATGACAGTATACGGATGGTTGCCGTCAAGATACACAGGGTACTTGTCATCATCCTTTAAGTTATCGAGGAAGAACAGTGAGTCGTGAGTTGTGGTTTCGCCGTTGTCTGTGATAGAAACCTCGATGTCACCACTTTTTATTGTGTTACTGTTCCATACCTCAATGTTGTCAGCCTCGTTAAACCAGAAGCCTGATGATGAGTAGGTAGTGCCGTAAAAATCAGGGTAGCTATCGATTTTGTACTCGTCTTTGCTTTTAGCGTCAAAGCCGAGAGTCTTTGCTAAATCACAGTAAGCTAGATACGCACCGTCTGCTGTCCAGTGATGGTCGGTTTTGTAGTAAACCTGAGTGCCGTTTTTGTGGGCAGCTTTGAAGTTCTCACGTAAATCGACAAATTCGATGTTGTTTTCGGCTAATGTAGACGATACCTCAGTAAAAAGCTCGTCGTCCTTATAAATGATGTGCTTGTTTGGGAGAACATCACTTGCAACATAGCCTGTTGACGGAGCTAAAACCACTGTTGCAGGAAGCTCTGAGGCTGTAGCGAATTCGCTCATAACGTCAATGTTGATGAGCAATCTGTCTGTCTTTGGCGGGTCATTTAAGAGGTAGCCGTCTTTGCAGTTGTAAATGCCGTTAGACAGCGGATTGCCGAGTGTGTAGTTGTAGTATGAGCTGAGCCCTACCCAGAAGTTACGAAACGCTGTGTGGTCAGAAAGGTAGGTTTCAAAATCTTCGCCGAATTCACCGCTGAAAAATGTATCTACTGTCAGAGTAGGAAACTCTGCGAGATAGCGTTTTTCAGAGGAGCTGTAATCCTTTTTAGGAAGGGCGAAGAAAAGTATTGTCATCGTGAAAATAAATGCGATGAAAACGATAGTTGGCAAATGTTTGCACGCTTTCTTCATATTAACGCTCCTTTCAGTGAATTAGAATCTGAAGTATAAGAATGGATTGTAGCTCTGGTTAACAAGCGATGCTGTGCAGGTTAAAAGAATGAATACACAGAACACAGTGTCTATAACAATTTTGAGCGTACTGTTTTTTATCTTACTATGGATATTAAGAGCAAGCGGAGTCGAAGCAATACCTGCGATACAAATAAGCGGTAAGTAAGAAATAGCAGTAGAAAGTGCAGACTCGCCGATAACAGGACCGGAGAATGCAAACAGAGCTTGTGTGAACTGCCACAGCTCAGATAAATCAACAAAGTAGAAGATTACCCAGCCGAATAAAATCAGCGGTAATGAGTAGATGTACTGTACAAATGTAGGGGCTTTGTCGAGCCACTTTTTAAGGAGAAATTTCTCGATGATGAGAATAACACCGAAGTACAGACCCCACAAAATGAAGTTGAACGATGCACCGTGCCAGAAACCTGTCAAAAACCATACGATGAGCAGGTTTATAACCTGTCTAAACATACCCTTACGGTTACCGCCCAGCGGAATGTAAACGTATTCTCTAAACCAAGTGCCGAGTGAGATATGCCATCTACGCCAGAATTCAGTGATAGTTTTTGAAATATACGGGTAGTCGAAGTTTTTGAGGAACTCAAAGCCGAGCATATTACCAAGACCACACGCCATATCTGAATATCCGGAGAAGTCAAAGTAAATCTGGAACGCATAGGCGATTATTCCGATTAAGCTACCAAGCCATCCGTTAACTTCGCCTGATTCACGGATTTGATCCCACATAAGACCCATCTGGTTAGCAATCAGAACCTTTTTACCCATACCGATACAGAAAAGCTTTACGCCTTTTGTAAAGTCAGCGAGAGTTTCTTTTCTGTGATCAAGCTGATATGCAACGTCCTTGTATCTGACGATAGGACCTGCGATGAGCTGTGGGAAAAGCGCTACGTATGTACCGAAAGTGATGATGTTACGCTGAACAGGAGCATCGCCTCTGTATACGTCGATTGAGTAAGACATAGTCTGGAATGTGTAGAAGCTGATACCGATAGGAAGCGGAACTTCGATTGACGGCAGCGAGAAGAACGGAATTGCGTTGAGTGTATCCGTGATAAAGCCGGCATACTTGAAGAAGCCTAAAAGTCCTAAGTTGACACATACGGATACAATAACCCACGCCTTAGCAACTCTTTTGTTACTAAGTCGGTATTTGTCGATGAAGTGACCACATGTGTAGTCCAGAACTGTCGAAAACAGCATCAAGGTTACATAGACAGGTTCACCCCAGCCGTAGAAAACCAGATTTGCAAAGAACAAAAACAGGTTGCGGAATTTATACGGTACCGCGTAGTATATCAGTAAAACTACAGGCAGGTACATGAATAAAAACAGCAAGCTTGAAAATACCATTGCACATCCTCCTTTATTCAGGCACATATTTACCTATTATAATTACTCTTACATTTTAGTGGTTTTGAAAGGGCTTGTCAATGAAATAACAAAGTATAAAATGCCCTCTTTTGATTTTCAGCGAAATTATGGATTTAAACGTATTTATTGTCAAAAACTTGGATATACTATATAATGGTTTTTATAAGGAAAATTAAGGAAAGGCGGTAGGGTATGGAGAGGTTTTTTAACTTTTTTAAAAGTACAAAAATACTGATAATCGCTTGTCTTATGTTACTGTTGGTTATGATACTTTTCAGTGTTTACGATGTAGCTGTAGACAAAACCGACCGCTATGCCTATGACAAGGAAGAAATAGAGAGTATGGAAGTAGAGCTTGTAAATATCAACAAAGCGGATTTAGATGCACTGTGCACCTTACCTGATGTCGGAATAGTCACAGCAAACGAGATTATAAATTACAGAAATGAAAACGGGGAGTTTAAAAGTATAGAAGATATACAATATGTCAAGGGTATCAGCTATAATGAGTACATAAAACTCTTACCGATGATTACGATTGAATAGTAAAAAAAGCACCTGTTTGGGAGAACAGGTGCTTTTTGTTATAGACTTAAGAATTATAGATAAAAATCAGAACAAAATATTCTTTTTGAAATCCTCGTTACAACGAGGACAGTGGATTTTCTGGTTACCTGTACGTTTTTTGAGTCTGAGCTGTGACTTGCAATACGGACATTTTACGTAGCGGTGGGTTTTAAAGTCACGGATTTTATAATACTGACGCTTTATAAATGTTTCAACAACAGTGTAGATGCTCTCAAACTTACGATTTTCGTACAGACGCTTGTTGATATTCTTTGACAATGCACGGAAAATATAAAGAGCAAACGGTACCGCTAAAACCACGAACAACCACGCTGAGCGAACAAACAGGTTGATGACATAGATAACAGCGGTGATGATGAGCAAAAATGTATTCAGTTTATCGTTACCGTAGCGGCCCTGCATAAAATCGGCCAGCTTATACATTAAATTCTTGAACATAAAATCTTTCCTTATAATAATACTGTCAATATCTTAGCACAAGGAAAGTGCCAATTCAAGAACAAAGTGTTAACTTTTCGTTACTTCTTTACATCAAGTTGTGCGTAGCACTCGTTAAGCACGGTTGCACTGTCCCTGAGTTTTGAAAATTCATCACGCTGGAGTGAGAGTTCTAAGAGTGAGCGTACACCGTTGCGGTTAATAATACAAGGGTTGCCGATAAATACATCGTTTAATCCGTATTCGCCGTTCATTTTCGACGACACGGTGAGCACGCTGTTTTCGTTCTGGAAAATTGCATTGACGATTCTGACTATCGCCATTCCGATGCCGTAGTAGGTAGCACCCTTTGCTTTGATAATCTGCTGGGCAGAGGTGCGGACCTGTGTCGCTATTTCTTCAAGCTCAGAAAGTGAGAATTTATCTTTGTTGTCCTTTATAACATCGTATATCGGCTTTGTTGCAATCAGTGCTTGTGACCACGGTACAAACTCGGAATCACCGTGCTCACCTATTACATAGCCATGGATGTTTCGTGCGTCGATTTGGAAGTAGTCGCCTGCAAGATACCTGAGTCTTGCTGTATCAAGGGTAGTGCCTGTGCCAATTACCTTGTTCCACTCAAATCCTGACATATCGTAGGTGATGCGTGTCATAATATCAACAGGGTTTGTAGCAACTAAAAATATGCCGCAAAATCCGTTTTCTAAAACTGGGTGGATTATCGACTCGAAAACCTTTGCGTTTCTGGAGAGTAGCTCTAAACGTGACTCGCCTTCTTTCTGGTTGACTCCTGCACAGATAACTACTATGTCGGCGTCTTTGCAGTCACTATACTCACCAGCGTAAATCTTCATAGCGGTGCGTGAAAACGCAAGTCCGTGGTTTAAGTCCATCGCTTCACCGATTGCACGCTCTTTGTTTAGATCAATCAGCACAAGCTCGTCACAGGCATTCTGATTAAGTGATGCATAAGCAAAGCTCATACCGACCATTCCTGTGCCGACGAGTACTACTTTTCTTTGGTCCATTTTATCACCTTTCCTTTTTATTTATTTTTAGTATATTTGCTCCAATTATGTGATACTGTCTTGAACTTATGCGATTTCATAGTTATAATGTAGGTGTAAAGGTGGGGGATATATGGGAAAAGTCAAGAGTAAAGTGCTACATAAGACCAAAAGAGTCTGGCAGTACATTTTTTCTTTTTTGAAATGGGTTTTTATCGCTTTGATAACCGGTGCGATAGGCGGAGGAATCGGAGGCTTGTTCCGTTTCTGTGTTGATATTGCGACTAAAGTCAGACATGCACACGAGTATCTGATTTTATTCTTACCGCTTGGCGGATTGGTGATAGTTTTTCTTTATCATATAACTAAGCTTAGTGAAAATGCGGACACTAATCTGGTTATTAAATCTATCCGAAGTGACGAAAGAGTTCCGATGTTGCTTGCTCCTGTTATTTTTGTCAGTACGGTTATCACTCATCTTCTGGGTGGATCAGCTGGTAGAGAGGGTGCGGCACTTCAGCTGGGCGGATGTATCGGAGAGCAGGTAGGCGACCTGTTCAAACTCGATGAAAAAGATATGCACATCTGTGTTCTGTGCGGAATGAGCGGGTTGTTTTCTGCACTTTTCGGAACTCCGCTGACGGCGACGATATTTGCTATGGAAGTAATCTCTGTCGGTATTTTCTACTACAGTGCGTTTGTGCCATGTCTGGTGTCATCGCTTGTGTCGGTTTCGATTACAGCGCTTATGGGACTGGAACCTGTACATTTTGCTTTGAATAATGTGCCACAGGTGGATATGTGGTCTGTGATTAAAGTCGGTTTTGTCGGCGTGGGCTGTGCGGTAATGGGAATACTGTTTTGCCTTGCTCTAAGAGTTTCTCACAAGTATTCTGCGAAATTTATCAAAAACGATTACTTAAGAGTAGTTGTGGGCGGTTTGCTTATCATAGGACTGACAGCTTTAATGGGCACACGATACAATGGTATCGGCGAAGATGTTATCCACTCGGCTTTCCAATACGGTGATATTAATTGGTATGACCCGTTTATGAAGATACTGTTTACTGCGATTACTATCGGTTTCGGCTTTAAGGGTGGCGAGATTATTCCTACGCTGTTCATCGGTGCAACATTCGGCTATGTTGTAGGAGGAGCTATTGGTCTTGACCCTGCTTTTGCGGCGGCTGTTGCTATGGTGGCACTTTTCTGTGCTGTTGTTAACTGTCCGATGGCGTCACTGGCTTTGAGTGTTGAGCTGTTCTCGGGTGGTTCAATCATACTGTTTGCTGTATCGCTTGCTGTGAGCTTTATGCTCTCAGGCTACTACGGTCTGTACTCAGGTCAGAAGATTGTTTACTCAAAGCGCAGAGCCCGTTTTGTTGACAGAAATGCTAAGTAACAAAGATTTTTCTGATGATAAGGTTATTAAAAAATAAGAGGAGACACTGTGAAAAAGTGTCTCCTCTTTTGTTATGGGTTATTCACTACGTTTTTAGGTTGACCTTTGATAAAACAATCGATGTTATCGTATACGATGTCGATGAGTCGCTCTCTGGTTTCAATCGGAGCCCACGCTATATGTGGGGTGATGAGCAGATTCTTTGTGTGTGGGAGCTTGCTATCCTTGCTCATAGGCTCTGTACTTAGCACATCAATCGCCGCTCCGCCCAGATGCTCGCTTTCTAATGCTGAGATTAGGTCCTGCTCGTTCATAACACCGCCTCGTGCTGTGTTGATGAAGAAAGAACCCTGCTTCATTTTAGAAAACGCATCTTTGTTGAACATTTCATTTGAGTCGGCATTGAGCGGACAGTGAACGGTTACGATGTCGCTTTCTTTAAGCAGAGTTTCGAAATCTACAAAATTAACTGAGTCAAAGTCTTTCTTTGAGCGGTTGAACGCAAGGACTTTCATATCAAACGCCAGAGCAATTTTTGCGACAGCCTGTCCGATTGCACCAAAGCCAACGATACCGATTGTTTTGCCTGCGACTTCGTTTAATGGAAATACAAACGGCGAAAAAGTTTCTGCAGTCTGCCAACCACCATCGTGACAAAAAGCATTGTATTTTCCGACATTTGAATAGTGCTCTAAAATTAAAGCAAAGGTGTGTTGAGCGACAGCGTTTGTCGAGTATGAGCCTGCATTGCAAACTGTGATACCATGCTGGCTGCAATAATCTATGTCGATATTGTTATAGCCTGTGGCAAAAAGTCCGATGTATCTGAGCTTGTCAGCACCACTGAGGCTGTTTTTATCAAGCAGAGTTTTGTTGCATATTACAGCGTCGGCGTCCTTTATGCGTGACTCTATTTCTTCGTACTTAGTAAGGTTGTATGTAACAACCTCTCCAAAATCGGAGAGTGATGAAAGCAAGATGTCGCCTTTTGTAATAGTCTGTGCGTCTAAAATTACTATTTTCATATTATTACCTCATTAAGTTTTATACCTTGATTATAGTATGAGAGCGCTCAAAAATCAATCTATATCCTCGAGATACACGCTCATCCACGCAAGATAGGTTTCAGCGGTGTGGGCGTAGGCTATCATAGAGTTTTCGTAATCTAAAGAAAAATCCCCTGTGGTTTCCTCCATACCGCTCATTATATAGTTTGCAAACGGTTCAAATACTGTGCCCTGTGAGCCTAAAAGAATAAGTCCGTTTGATATCAGGTTTTCGTTGTTTAAGACATTTGCTACTACCGTCATATACTCGTAAACACTAAGCTCCAGTCCTGCTATCTCATACTTTGTGTCGTAGTAATCATTGACAGTAGGGGCGAGTTTAAAGGCTGAATTTATAAACTCGTCCTGCTTTTTAGTGCCACCGTAGGTTTTGAACTCCCGACCTTTCAGTTCTTCATAATAAGCAGAGACTTTTTGTAGCTTTTCGTTGTAGGCTTCACTTCCATTATTTGTCGGGAAAGTTATGGTTGTTCCGTATTTTGTAAAGCCCCAGTCCTTGAGCGGAATATGGGCGATGAAATCCTCGGGGTTCACAAAATTAAATATGCCTGAGTATCTGCCGTCTTTGGCATTTTCGTCGGTTGTAGTGTTAGGGGTAGCGAAGGTATAGGCGTAGATGTTGTTTGGACCATAGGTGTCAATCAGCGATTTGGACACAAGATTTGCAACCGCCGCACCACGAGAGTGTCCTGTTACTAAAAACTTACAGTGGTCTCTGTCTATGCCGTAATTTGCTATATACATATCGAGCTTCTCGAGCGCAAATTCGCTTGCGCTATTAAATCCGTGGTGTACCTTAGTGGTGTTGATATCACGTCCGATGTCAAAGTTTGAATACCATTCTTTTTCATAAGTACCACGGAATATTATAGCTACAATAGTGGTGTCGGGTAGTTTTTTAGACGCTATGACGGTGCCGACGGCATCACTGTTGTAATCGTCGGCGAAGTTGAATTTTGAAAGATGTTCAAAGCCCATAACTTCAAGGTTGTCAAGTGCGTAGGTGTAGCTGTAGGCTGCTGACGAAAGCGTTAACGACAGCATAGCTAAATTCTTGTTGAATTTACTCGGAACATCGTTGAAAGCAACATCGCTGAGCTCTATATCGCAAGGAAAGGTTGCAACGTCGCCGTTTGTCTGTAATGGTGTTGTGACAAATTGTAAAGTATAGCTATCAAGTGTAGTCTGACAAGATGTAAGCATAATCATTCCTCCGAGAGGTAGTATTACACAAAGTAGTGTGGATATGATTTTTTTGAGCATATAATTCCCCTTGCTTTATTATTAGGTTACAATTTTGTTGTTGACACTATTGCTTTTGGTGATATAATTTACTTTGTGAAACAATATATGTACATTTTTGTAAAGGAGATATACAAAATGCAGAAAGTTAATTTTTCAAAAAGACTTGTATCTATATTATTAGCAATTCTTGTGGTATTATCCTGTACAGTTGTTTTTGCAGGCTGTAAAGATGATAAGAAGGATATTCCTAAGGATCTTGAGGTTTACAACTATGATAAGAGCGGTAACCCAACCGGCTACTACAAGAACGAGTACGATGAGGGTGGCAACTGTATAAAGAACGCTAACTATGACTCTGAGGGTAATCTTTTAGGTTACACAGAGAATGAATATGACGCTAGAGGTAACAAGATTAAGGTTACTTACTACGGCAAAGAGGATCAGGTTCAGGCTATCGCTAAGACTGAGTATGATGATCAGAACCGTATCACAAAGTACATCGATATCGATCCACAGGGCGTTGTTAAGAGCTACGTTGCTTATGAGTACAATGCTGCTGGTTACGAGCACAGAGTTTATCGCTATGACGGCGATGATACATTAAAGTCATACACAGAGTACGAGTATGATGCAAACAACAACTGCACTAAGATTACTGAGTTTTCAGGTGCGGGTGAAGTTAAGTACTACATTGAGTACAAGATTGATGCTAATGGCGAAGAGAAGGCTTATCGCTATGATGCAGACGGTACACTCGTTTCAGTAGACTAATAGCGGATATATCAAGGGCAGCTCTTTTGGGCTGCCCTTTTTGTCTGCGTATATATGATGAATTGTCAAACTAAGTGCAACACTTTTCGAGATAATTCATAAACAAATCAACTGGTTTTTTGAAACCTAAAACTTTCTTGGGCC
>JAFUKO010000133.1 GCA_017473555.1 Ruminococcus sp.
GATCATTTCTGCAGCTTCTTGTACAACAAACTGCCTCGCTCCAATGGCTAAGGCATTAAACGACCTCGCAGCTATCCAGAGCGGTATCATGGCTACAATCCACGCTTACACAGGCGACCAGATGATCCTCGACGGTCCTCACAGAAAGGGTGACCTCAGAAGAGCTAGAGCTGGTGCTGTAAACATCGTTCCTAACTCAACAGGTGCTGCTAAGGCTATCGGTCTTGTTATCCCAGAGCTCAACGGCAAGCTCATCGGCGCTGCTCAGAGAGTTCCTGTTCCAACAGGTTCTACAACAATCCTTACAGCTGTTGTTAAGGGTAACGTAACAGTTGATATGATCAACGACGCTATGAAGGCTGCTGCTTCTGATTCATTCGGTTACAACACAGACGAGATCGTTTCTTCTGACGTTGTTGGTATGACATACGGCTCACTCTTCGATGCTACTCAGACAATGGCAACATACATGCCTGAGACAGATACAACTCAGGTTCAGGTTGTTTCATGGTATGACAACGAGAACTCTTACACATCACAGATGGTAAGAACAATCAAGTACTTCGCTGAGCTTTAATTTAATAGTTGCAAGTATTTTGCCGACCGGGATTTCTCGGTCGGCTTTTTTATGGCTTTTTTATGCGTATTTTACATTTGTCGGAATAAAAGTTTTATTGACAACAGCAACTCATTGTAGTATAATCATAACGTTATCTGTATCTTAAATTGGATACGTATTTTATATTAACAAAGGAGTTATTACAATGAAAAAGTTTTTTGCACTTGTTCTTGCTATCCTTATGGTAGCATCACTTGCAGCTTGCGGTACAAATACTGATTCTACTGCTGATCAGGCTGACAAGACTTACATCATTTATTCAGACAACGCTTTTGCTCCATTTGAGTACCTCGACGAGGCTACAGGTGAGTATGTTGGCCTTGATATGGACCTCTTCGCTGCTATCGCTGAGGATCAGGGCATTAAGTACGAAATGCACAACGAAGGTTTCGACGCTTCTATGGGTGCAGTTCAGTCAGGTCAGGCTGACGCAATGATCGCTGGTATGACAATCACTGACGAGAGAAAAGAGTCTTTCGATTTTGCTGAAGGTTACTTCGAAGATGGTCAGGTTTTAGTTGTTAAGAACGATTCTGGTATCAAGGGTTTTGAGGACTTAAATGGTAAGACAATCGCTTGCAAAACTTCTACAGTAGGTGGCGAGTACGCTGAGTCAATCAAGGATCAGTATGGTTTTACAATCAACTACTACGAGGGTTCAAACGAAATGTATCAGGCTGTAGCTACAGGTTCTGACGCTGCTTGTATCGAGGACTTCTCAGTTATCGGTTGGGCTATCAACTCTGAGGATCTCCCACTTACAATCGTTACAGAAGAGCCATTCAACAACAGCTTCTATGGCTTCGCTGTTAAGAAGGGTACAAACCCAGAGCTTATCGAGAAGTTCAACGCTGGTCTTGCTAACATCAAAGCAAACGGCAAGTATGACGAGCTTCTTGCTAAATACGGTTACTAATATTTGATTTAGTTAATATTTCAGCTTTTTATGGTTTCAGCATGGTGCGAGCCACCATGCTGAAATTTTTACAGCTTTATGTAAGGTAGATGTAATTTATGGATTTTGGTAGAGTTATACGTGAAGCTACCCCTCTTTTATTGCAGGGTTTACGCTACACTATTATAGTATCTTTATTAGGTATCATAATCGGTATCGTAATCGGACTTTTTGTATGTCTGATGAAGATGTCAAATAATAAGATTCTGCGTGCTATTGCGGGTACATACATCTGGATTATTCGTGGTACACCAATGCTCGTACAGTCATACGTTGTATTCTTTGGCTTTCCGCAGCTTATTCAGACGTTTGTTCCGGGATTTCGTCTGGACGCATTTACAGCCGGTGTTATTACACTCAGCTTAAATGCTGGTGCATACCTCGCTGAGATTTTCAGAAGTGGTATTCAGGCTGTACCTAAGGGTCAGACTGAGGCGGCCAGAAGTCTTGGTTTATCAAGTACAAAGACAATGATGAAGGTTGTTTTACCACAGGCGTTCAAGATTACTATCCCATCGCTTGTTAACCAGTTTATCATTTCAGTAAAGGATACATCAATCCTTTCTGCTATCGGTCTTGCTGAGCTTACTAATATGACAAAACAGTACGTTGGTAAGTCATTCGAGTTCTTTGCATCTTACGTATACCTGGCAGCATATTATCTTGTATTTGTATCACTGCTTATGTTGCTTTCAAATTATATAGAAAAGAGATTAAAGTATGAAAGAAAAAGTAATAGTTAAAGACCTGCACAAGTATTTCGACAAGCTCGAAGTATTGACAGGCATTGATACTGTTATTTATGAGGGCGAAGTTGTTTGTGTAATCGGACCTTCCGGCTCTGGAAAATCTACTTTTCTCAGATGCTTAAACAAGCTCGAGGATGTTACATCGGGCACAATTATCGTTGATGATTTTAATATCACTGACGGTAAAATCGATATCAATAAAGTCAGAGAAAACATTGGTATGGTGTTCCAGCAGTTTAATTTGTTCCCGAATATGACTGTTAAACAGAACATCATGATGGCTCCTGTTACTTTAAAGAAGATGACAAAGGAAGAGGCATCAGCTAAAGCAGACGAGCTGTTAAAGCGTGTAGGCTTGCTTGAGAAGGCTGATTCTTTCCCTGGCGAGCTTTCTGGTGGTCAGCAGCAGCGTGTTGCTATTGCCAGAGCACTTGCGATGAATCCCGATATTATGCTCTTTGATGAGCCTACATCAGCGTTAGATCCTGAGATGGTTGGCGAAGTTCTTGAAGTTATGAAAGATCTTGCAAAACAGGGTATGACAATGGTTGTTGTTACTCACGAGATGGGATTTGCACGCGAGGTTTCTGACAGAGTACTGTTTATGGACGGTGGTGTTATCTGTGAAGAGGGCACACCTGAGCAGATATTCTTAAATCCTCAGCAGGAGCGTACACAGGACTTTTTACGTAAAGTATTATAATTACATCTATTATATTTATCGCTATTTGTGGCTGTCCGAAAAGGGCAGCCATTTTTGTTTGTATAGATAGCGGCAAATAGTTAAATATGAATAAATTTTAAATTATAAAATTAGACCTTGACTTTCTTTGATTTTCATATATAATATAATTAAAGGTCAAACAAAGTCAAAGATAAAGTGAAAATTTAAACTATATAGTATAAGGAATTGATTTTATGCGTATGAGTGATATAGTAGCTCGCCACATTTTAGAGATGCTGGATGAGTGTGACGGTAACGCTGAAATTCAGCGTAACGAGTTAGCGTCGGTTTTAGGTTGTGTGCCCAGCCAGATAAATTACGTTATTACCTCACGATTTACGCCTGAACAAGGATACATCGTTGAGAGCAGGCGAGGTGGTGGCGGTTACATCCGCATTACAAGGATAAATACCAGTAAGTCAACTGCTATAATGCACATTGTTAATTCAATTGGCAAAAGACTTGATAAGGTCAGTGCAGAAATTATGATTAACAACATGCTCCAAAGGTCAATAATAAATGAGGATATAGCAAAACTTATGGCATCTGCTATGAGCGAACGATCTTATCTTGATGTACCTCAGCAGTATCGTGATTTTCTGAGAGCCTCAATTTTTAAAAATATGCTGTTAACTCTTGTTTAAGGAGGAATTGTTATGTTATGCCAGAAATGTAAAGCAAAAGAAGCAAATACTCACGTTAAGTCTGTTGTGAATGGTGAGTATGAAGAGTATATGTTGTGCAGTGATTGTGCAAAAGAAATGGGTTACACGAACCTATGGAGTGATGTGAACTCTGATTTCAATTCGATATTAGGTTCGTTTTTCTCAAATGCTCTGCCTGCACGTAGTGAAACCACACGTTGTCCTATGTGTGGCAGTACCTATCACGATATCGCAAAAAGCGGTCAGGTAGGGTGTGCTAATTGTTACGACATCTTTTTGTCAGAGCTTATGCCGTCCATCAGACGCATCCACGGTAACACCACACATTGTGGTAAGAAACCACTAATTTCTATAGAAGAAAATAAAACTACAATCAAAAGCGAAAAAAGTAATGCTGTAGACGATCTGAAACAGCAATTAAACGATGCTGTAAGTGAACAGAATTTCGAGCTTGCTGCAGAGCTCAGAGATAAGATTAAGGAAATGGAGGAGTAAAAATGAGCGAAGTAGTTGTATCAACCAGAATAAGACTTGCACGAAATTTATCTGACTTTTCATTTCCTGTTAGAATGACTGCAAAGGAAAAGCTGGAGCTTTGTAACAAAGTGAGTGAAGTTGCAAAGGGAATTTTAGATTTCGACAGAATTGATATGCAGAATCTCACAAAAACACAGGCTGTTTCCCTTGTAGAACAACACCTCATCAGTCCTGAGTTTATTTCAGAGCCTAATGGCAAAACACTCCTTCTTTCAAAGGATAAAACAGTCAGCATAATGCTAAACGAAGAGGATCATATAAGACTGCAGATTATAAAAAGTGGTTTATGTTTGAAGGAAGCTTATGAGATTGCTGATGAAATTGATACCAAGCTATCAGAAAAGCTGAATTTTGCTTTTTCAGAAAAGCTCGGTTATCTGACTCAGTGCCCGACAAACTTAGGTACAGGTATGCGAGCATCGGTTATGCTTCATCTCCCTGCACTCCAGAAAGGCAGAGCCGTGTCACGTATTGCATCAAACTTATCGAAACTTGGTTTAACTATCAGAGGAATCTACGGCGAGAGTTCAGAACCACTGGGAGCTATGTATCAGCTGTCAAATCAGGTGAGTTTAGGTATCAGTGAGCGCTCAGCGATTGATAATCTGAATAATATAGCATCACAGCTTGCTACACAGGAAATTAAAGCCAGAGATAGAATTTTATCCGATATTGAAATAGTTGATACAGTATGCAGAAGTCTGGGAATACTTAAAACAGCAAGACTCATAAACCATAACGAAGCTATGAGTCTGCTGTCAAATGTCAGACTTGGTGTTGCTCAAAAAATTCTGGAGAGCTTGTCGCTTGAAAACATCGACAAGCTCATATGCGAAATCCAGCCTGCCAATATTTTAGAGCGATACAAAGACGAAGAGCTGACAGTTCAGCAACGTGATATAAGGCGTGCTGATTATCTGAGAGAAAAGCTCAACTGACAAAACAGTACAAATACAGTCAAAATAATGTGAAAGGAAGGTAATGTAAATGTACAATTTCAAGGGTTTTACACAGAAAGCTAATACAGCACTTAACTTAGCTTTGACATCGGCTCAGGAAATGGGTCACACATATGTAGGAACCGAGCACATTTTGCTTGGTCTTATTAAGGAAAATACAGGCGTTGCGGCGGTGGTGATGAATGAGTGCGGACTGACAGAAGAAAAGCTGTACGAACACATCACCCAGTCAATCGGCAAGGGTGATTTTACAGCACTCACGCCTGACGATTTTACTCCACGCACAAAACGTGTTATGCAGATGGCGGTGATAAACTCGGCAAAAATGGGTCACAACTACGTTGGCACCGAGCATTTACTCATCTCTATCCTTTCGGAGCGTGACAGCTACGCTGTACGATTTTTAAACGAACTCTCGGTTAACCCGACAAGCATTGTAACAGCCCTGAAAGCAAGCCTGAGTGATGAAAACAGTAATGATGACAATCCACCAATAGGCTATGGCGAAAAAGGCTCTCACAGCTCTAAAAAGTCAGACACAAAAACTCTCAGCCAGTACGGCAGAGATCTGACAGAAAGTGCACATAAGGGTGAGATTGACCCTGTTATAGGCAGAGATAACGAAATCAATCGTATTATCCAGATTCTCTCACGAAGAACAAAAAATAATCCTGTGCTTATTGGTGAACCGGGTGTAGGTAAAACCGCAGTAGCAGAGGGTCTTGCCCTTAAAATCGCAGAGGGCGAGGTGCCTGAGCATTTGAAATCAAAACGAGTATTTTCGCTTGACCTCACTTCTATGATTGCAGGTACTAAGTATCGTGGTGACTTTGAGGACAGAATCAAAAATGCTATTGACGAAGTTAAAAAATCCGATGATATCATTCTGTTTATCGATGAACTCCACACTATCATTGGTGCTGGTTCTGCAGAGGGCTCAGCCGATGCGGCTAATATCTTAAAACCTAGTCTTGCACGTGGTGATTTTCAGGTTATCGGTGCGACTACACTTGAGGAGTATCGTAAATATATCGAAAAAGATGCCGCGCTTGAGCGACGTTTCCAACCGGTCACAGTCGGAGAACCTAGTAAAGATGAGGCTGTGCAGATATTAAAAGGACTCAAAGACAGGTACGAAGCTCATCATAAGGTCAAAATCAGTGACGAAGCAATCGAGTCAGCGGTTGAACTGTCATCACGCTATATTGCTGACAGATATTTGCCTGACAAAGCAATTGACCTGATTGATGAAGCTGCATCAAAAGTAAGGTTATCAAGCCTTACTGCACCACCAGAGATTAAAGAGCTCGAAGAAAAGGTTGAGTCGCTTGAGCAGGAAAAGTCCAGTGCAGTGCAGGAACAGGATTTCGAGCGTGCCGCTAAAATCCGTGATGAGCAAAAGGATGCTAAAAACAGACTAACTAAGCTTAAGGATGAGTGGAAAGAAAAATCAGGTTCAATCAACGGAGTAGTGACAAAAGAGGACATCGCTGTAATTATATCCGACTGGACAAAAATTCCTGTTGTAGAGCTTACTAAAGAAGAGTCTACACGACTGCTTAACATGGAAAATATTCTTCACGAAAGAGTTGTTGGTCAACACGAGGCTGTTACAGCAGTAGCTAAAGCTATCAGACGTGGCAGGGTTGGTATCAAAGACCCTAACCGACCGATGGGTTCGTTCATTTTCTTAGGTCCGACAGGTGTAGGTAAAACTGAGCTGTGCAAAGCCTTGGCGTCCGCAATGTTTGGTGATGAGAACGCAATGCTCAGACTCGATATGAGTGAGTATATGGAAAAGCACACGGTGTCACGTTTAGTTGGTTCTCCTCCTGGATATGTCGGCTACGAAGAGGGAGGACAATTGACCGAGAAAGTACGCCGTAAACCGTATTCGGTAGTTCTTTTTGATGAGATTGAAAAAGCTCATCCTGATGTTTTCAATATGCTCCTACAAATTCTTGAGGATGGCAGACTTACTGATTCTCAGGGCAGAACAGTAGACTTTAAGAATACTGTAATTATTATGACATCTAACGTTGGTGCACGACTCATTGTCGATAAACAGCAGAGCTTAGGTTTTACACAGAACAGTACAGAAAACGCTAACATAAAAGAAACTGTAATCGCTGAACTGAAAAAGGTTTTCAGACCAGAGTTTTTGAATCGTGTTGATGATATCATTGTATTCTCAAAACTCAGTAAGGATGAAATTAAAGAGATTGCAAAGAAGATGCTCTCTAATTTATCAAAGCGTTTGTCAGACATTGGCGTTAACATCAGCTTTACTGACAAGGTAGTAGAGAAAATTGCCGACGAAGGTTTTGATGATACTTACGGTGCAAGACCACTACGTCGTGCAATTGTATCAAACATCGAAGATAAGCTATCCGAAAAGTTGCTAGACAGCACTTTCAGCGAAAGCGATACAGTGGTTTGCGATTATCGTGATGATGAGTATGTATTCGAATGTCAGGATAATAATTCTGATACAGAATAAAAACAAGTGCAACAAAATGCTAAATTAGAATTATAAATAATTCTCAATCAGAATAAAAAGAAACGCAGATATTATTATTCTTTAAAAGAAGAATGTATGATATCTGCGTTTATTTTCTGTATTAGAATATTGAGTGGAGTATAATTCTAAATTAGAAGCAAAACTTGAAAAATTTCAAAAATATGCTAAAATTATAAAAAATCACCTAGCGTAAGGTATTGCTTATAACGCTACGTTATGCGTTATGTTAAGCGTACAGGAGGCGAAAAGCTATGTCAAAATACACAACCGGAGAAGTCGCAAAGCTTTGTGGCATAACAGTACGTACAGTTCAGTACTATGACCAGCGCTCTATACTTATTCCTAGCGAACTTACTGAGGGAGGCAGAAGACTATACTCAGAAGAGGATGTCAAAAAGCTGAGAATCATCTGTTTCTTAAGAGATCTCGACCTGCCGATTAACACAATCGCAGAGATACTAAAAGACGATGACCCTCATTCAGTAGTAACACTCTTGCTCCAGCAGCATGAGCTTACTGTAAAAGCTGAACTCAAAGATTGTCAGGATAAGTTAGAGAGTATCAAAATGCTAAAAGACGAAATCGACGCTGTTGAAGACTTTTCAGTAAATTCAATTGGTGACATAGCACACATTATGAAAAATAAAGATAACCTTAAGAAGGTCAGACAGAAAATGATGATATATGCTATAGCAGGCGGTGCTGTAGAGATTGCAGCAGTCGCTCTGTGGATTATGATGGGACTTTGGATTCCATTTGCTATTTCTTACGTTATTGTTGCTGCTGTCGGTATATTCTGGCTGTTACCGTATTATTACAAGAAGATTTCTTATATCTGTCCTGAATGTCACGAAGTGTTCAAGCCGAATTTCTGGGAGTTCGTCTTTGCTAATCACACACCAAAAACACGCAAACTTACTTGTTCGCATTGTAACAAAAAGCATTGGTGTGTAGAAACATACGATGAAAATTCTAATTTAGAATAATAAATAATTCTGTATAAGAAAAAAGTGAAAATAAATCTCAGATATTTCTGTGTTTAAGATTGAATAGTAATAAAAGAGCATGATACATTTGTACCATGCTCTTTTTGTTTAGGTTAGATATTTAGAATTTGTCGATTATATTCGCACAGAACAATTGTATAGCTGTTGCGTCAAGTATTGACACTTGTCCATCTTTGTCAGTGTCGGCATAACTAAGCTCTGTATCTAATAGCGAGATGCTTTTAGCAATATACAATTGGAGCTCTGTTGCGTCAAGTACACTTACCTCGTAGTCGCCGTCAACATCACCGAGCACTGAATCAAGTGGAATGAAATTCATATAGTATATATCGGAAAACCATTTTGCTGTTGAATCTTTATATCCACAAATGTTTGCTGGTTGAGGTGCGAACAGTTCAAATTCGTCATACTCGATTCTACAATCAGGATTCATAATGCTGACCATTGATAATTTAGGGCAGTAGTAAAAAGCAGAGTAATCCAGATATTCAACTGATTCAGGGACAACTATTTCGGTGATAACTCCATTGTATGCGAAGGCAAAACTACCAATTTTCTTAATAGATTCCGACAAGTTGAAATCGCTGAGATTTGTACACTTTGCAAATGTATTTTTTGCGATTTCGGTAACTTTGCTTGGTATATTGATTTTTTCAAGAGCAGCGCAGTTATAGAATGCTCCTGACTTGATTTCTGTAACACTCTCAGGAATATTGATGTTTTTAAGACTTGTGCAAGATTCAAATGTGTTTTCGCTGATTGATGTAATTGAATCAGGAATGATGATTTCGGTGAGGTTACTGCATTTGCCAAATGCGTTTCGTCCTACGGTTGTTACAAAGTCAGGAATTGTGAATTCTGTGAATGCTTCACTTCCGCAGAATGCATAATCACCGATGTGTGGCACAGATTCAGGTATATCAGTGAGTTTGCAGCCTGTGATAAGAGTGTCTGTTTCTGTTTCTATAATACCGTTGCAGTTATCACGACTATCGTATACAGGGTTGTTCTCGTCTACTACAATACTTGTTATCGAGTTGAGTCCTCCAAATGCGTTATTACCGATACTTGTTAATGTAGCAGGAATATAGAGATTTTTGAAATTTGAGCAGCCATAAAAAGCCTCGAATCCTACGGATGTTATGTTGTCGGAAAAAGTAATGTCAGGCAGACTGCTACAACCATAAAATGTGCGATTGTATATTTTAGTCAGATTCTCAGGAATGTTAATGTCTGTAAGATTTGGACAGAAACTGAACGCATCGTTTTCGATAACGGTTACGGTGTCAGGGATTACAACCTTTCTGAGATTATCACAGTCTTCAAACATACTTCTTTCGATAGTTGTTATCGAATCAGGTATTACAATCTCTTCAAGACTTGTACAACTTCTGAATGTGCTATACTCGATAGTCTGAATAGAGTCAGGAAGTGTTATGTCCTTAAGGCTGGAACAATAAGTGAATGCCTGTGTTCCGATGAAAGTTAATGAATCAGGGAAATTGATGTCACAAAGACTAACGCATTCGAAAAATGCATTTAATTCAATGCGTTCTACATTATCGTGCAAAACAACCTTTTCGAGGTTTTTGCATCTATCAAATGTGCCGTTTTTGATTATTGTTGTTGACTTAGGAATTGTGATTTCTTTGAGGTTTTTGCAGTCTTCGAATGCCCATCTACCTATAGAGCTGATTGAGTCAGGCAGATAAATATGCTCAATTCCTTCACAACCTCTAAAAGCTTCCTCTGACAAAGTGGTCATAGTTTCAGGAAGTATGACACTCTTAAGATTATCACAATACGAAAATGCAAGTCCTCTGATGTCTGTTACAGTGCGACCACCCAGTGTTTCAGGAATTGTGAGCTCAGTTTCGTCGCCGACGTATTCGACGATTGTCAGAGTGTTGTCACCTGTATAAACAACCTCTAAATCCTGATATATTGCATCGTACTTGTTGAATCTGTGCGTTAGTGCAGAGGCTGGGGTAGATATTGACACAAAGGTGAAAATAAATACGATCAAAAGCATAATTGATAATATCTTTTTCATAAAATAACCTCCTCGTATTGTTTTCTAATTTAATTATATCAGTAGCCTTAAACAACCTCAATTGCTATTACTACCAAATATTCCAAAAGGGATTTGTACATACAGCATATAGCTGTGTCGTATTTAAAACACCCTTCATAAATAAAACGCAGAAAATCGCAAAATAGTTTCAAAGATTACATAAAAATTCATTTTTCTATAACAGAACAAAAAATGATAAGCAAAACAAAAAGCCTGAGGAATTAACCTCAGGCTTTAATTGTTTGAGTTTTAAGTGATTAAGCCTTTAAAGCTCTCTCAAGCCATACATCAGCGATGTCAAGTGCAAGGTAAAGACCTGATTTTTCACTTGATTTAACGAGCTGTTTTCTAGGACTTAAGTCAGGGTCGGTGCAAAGGAGCTGGATAGTAACCTTGTCAGCAACCTGTAAGCCGTTGACCTCTTTTTTAGACTTAATCTGCATTCTTATAACAAAGCGATCCTCCATACTGCCGTAGTAAAGCTCGTCACCACAGCGTACCAAAGGTTTGCCCTTATAGGTAGAAAACTCTTTTTCTGCCACTGTATTCAATCCTTTCTCAGATGTTAAGGTAAGATTTTACAAGTGCTTCCAAAAGCTCATCTCTATCAATTTTGCTGATGATGTTTCTAGCGTTGTTATAGGTAGTGATGTAGGTTGGGTCCTCTGATAAAATATAACCAACAATCTGGTTAATAGGGTTGTATCCCTTTTTCTGCAGAGCGTCATACACAGTAGTCAACGCGGTCTTAATCTCATCATCTCTATTTCCGCCGAGGGAGAAAATCATAGTTTTATCTAACATGGAAACACCTCCGATAAAAGCATTATACTACATAGCAGTAATAAATTCAAGTGTTATTTAAATGTATCAGCCTTTGAGGGAAATACCCTGTGAGCTGAGTGCGTCGATAATTGTGTTAGCGACATCAGTTACTTCCTCACGCTTTAAGGTTTTCTCAGGGTGAGAGAATGTAAGACGCGTTGTGATGCTCTTTGAGTTCTCGTCCTCATAAATGTCAACAACCTCAATTTTCTTGATAAGTGGTGAGTTTGCGTTTTCGATTGCCTTTTTGATAGGCTCGAATGTATCTGTGACAAATGAAAGGTCGATGTCCATTGATGGGAACTTAGAAGGCTCATCGTATGTGATAGAAGCGTTCTTGATAGAAGCGAGCACGCCCATATCGAGCTGAGCAAATACGATTGAAGCACGCTTGTCAATTTTCTTTCCTACTGTTGGATGAGCAATACCGATGTAACCTAATGTCTTGCCGTCACAGATAACAGCGTTGTAGTTTACAGGATGCTCAAAGTTAGATGTTGGCTCAGCCTTAATGAATGTTACAGCCTTGTGCTTTAACTCGTCAACAACTGTTTCGATGATGTCTTTGAGCTCAAAGTAGAGAGTCTTAACGTCCTTAGTTTTGCTGTAGAGTGTAGCACCTAAGAACTTCTTTTCGATACATAGATTGTTTTCGTCAATACCTGTAACTGCTCTGCCAACTTCGAAAATACCATACTCAGGAGCGAAGCCGACGTTTGTTTTGATCTGGCAAAGCTGAGTAGGGATGAGACTCTCTCTGATTGTTTCGATGTTAGGGTTAGATGCGTTTAAGAGTTTGATAACACCTTTGTTCTCAATGCCTAAATCCTTAAGCTCATCAAAGTAGTTCCAGACGTAAGAGTGAACCTCGTGGAGGTTGTAACGCTTTACGAGCATATCTTTAACTCGCTCTTCGTCACACTTTGACTGCTCCATATTAACAGGGAAGAGAGGTGACTTAGCTGTATTTACATCGAAGTTATCGTAGCCGTAAATACGAGTAATCTCTTCGATGATGTCAGCCTTGATTGTAACGTCCTTAGTAGCTCTCCATGATGGAACATCAACTGTGAAGTTATCGTCAGTAACAGAAGCTGTGAAACCAAGTTTTGTTAAAGTATCAATAATTGTATCGTTTGAGATTTCGATACCTGTGTATTTGTCAACATAAGACTTGTCAAAGTTTAAAGTAACCTGTGGATAGTGGTAAGCGTATTCATCTGTGAGCGAAGATACAATCTTAACACCATTGTCAAAGTCTTTTAAGAGCTTAACAAATCTTGCGATAGCAAGTGTGGTGAGCTCTGGGTCAAGTGACTTCTCGTAACGGATAGAAGCATCTGTTCTGTGTGACAGGCGAACTGTTGATTTACGGATAGAAGCAGCGTCGAATGTAGCTGACTCTAAAGTAAGAGTTGTAGTATCCTCAACGATTTCTGAATCAAGACCACCCATAATACCTGCAATAGCAACAGGAGTGTTGTCGTTACAAATCATGAGAGTGTTCTCGTCGATGTTACGCTCAACGTTATCGAGTGTTGTGAATGTAAGAGGATTTTCAAATCTCTTGATGCGGATTTTACCAACTTTTCTTGAGTCAAAAGCATGCATTGGCTGACCAACTTCAAGCATAAGGTAGTTAGTCATATCAGCAAGGAAGTTGATAGCACGCATACCACAGTAGAAAAGTCTGATTCTCATATTAACAGGGCTGACATTTCTTGAGATATTCTCAAACTGTAAGCATGAGTATCTCTGGCATAATGGGTCTTCGATTTTCATATCAACCTGTGGGAGCTCGTTGTATTTAGAAAGGTCATCTACATCAAGTGCTTTGAGTGGTCTGCCTGAGATAGCAGAAAACTCTCTTGCGATACCATAGTGACTCCAGAGGTCAGGGCGGTTTGTAAGTGACTTGTTGTCAACCTCGAAAACGATGTCGTCGATTTCGTACACATCTTTGATATCTGTACCAACAGCTACGTCCTCAGTGATGTCCATAATGCCTGAGTTATCGTCAGAAATGCCGATTTCAGCTTCACTACAGCACATACCGAATGATTCAAAGCCTGCGAGTGGACGAGGTGCAATTGTAATCTCACCGATTTTAGCACCAACCTTAGCAAAAGCAGTTTTCATACCAACTCTTACGTTAGGAGCACCGCACACAACGTCTGTAAGCTTACCGTCGCCTGCATCAACCTTTAAGAGGTGGAGTTTCTTTGACTCAGGGTGATCAGCAATTTCTTTAATCTCTGCTACAACGATTCCGCTGATGTCAGAACCTTTGAAGAAAATTTCGTTTTCAACCTCAGCAGTAGAGAGGGAAAACTGGTGGATAAGTTTAAGTGTGTCAAGTCCTTCTAAATCAACGAAATCCTTGATCCAATTCATAGAAATAAACATAGTGTGTTCCCTCCTTATTCGTCGTCAGTAAACTGAGCGAGTGTCTTAAGACTACCGCTGTTTAAATCTCTGATATCTTTGATGCCGTACTTCATCATAGCAAGTCTTGTCAAACCTAAGCCAAACGCAAAGCCTGTGTACTCGTCAGGGTCAATGCCACCCTCACGCAGTACCTCAGGGTGAATCATACCGCAAGGGCAAAGCTCAAGCCAGCCTGAGTGCTTACATGATGGACAACCCTCGCCGCCACAGATAAGACAGCTGATATCAAGCTCGAAACCTGGCTCAACGAATGGGAAGAAACCAGGACGTAAACGTACTTTGATATCTTTCTTGAAAACTTCTGAAAGCATAGTTTTCATGAAGTAGATGAGGTTGGAGATAGAGATATCCTTGTCAACCATCATACCCTCCATCTGGAAGAATGTGTTCTCGTGACAAGCGTCAGTTGCCTCGTTTCTGAAACATCTGCCAGGGAAGATAGCCTTGATTGGCTTGCCGTCGTTCTTAAGCGCATCGCCGTACTTCTTTAAAATAGCGTTCTGAGCAGCAGATGTCTGGCTCTTGAGTAACTGGCCATTCTCAAGGTAATATGTGTCCTGCATATCTCTTGCAGGGTGGTTCTTAGGGATGTTAACTGACTCGAAACACTCGTAGTCTGTAACTACCTCTGAATAATCTTCAACAGTAAAGCCCATTGACTTGAAGATTCTCTCACACTCACGCTGTACTAAGGTGATTGGGTGGTAAGAACCACGGTCAAGGTTAGTTGGGATAGAAACATCAAAGAGAGGCATACTCTCGATTTCTTTTTTGATTTCAGCTTCTTTGAGCTCTTCCATTCTGTTTGTAATCTGTTCGTTAGCAATCTGCTTTAACTCGTTAACAAGTGCGCCAACTGCTTTTCTTTCGTCATTAGATAAATCTTTCATACCTTTTAACAGGTCGGTAACAAGACCCTTTTTGCCAAGGTACTTTACTCTGATGCCGTCAAGCTCCTGAAGATTTTCGACAGCTTTGAGTTCTTCGTTTAACTGAATTTTCAGCTGTTCAATTTGTTCTCTCATAAATTCCTCCGATAAAATAAAAAAATCCCGTCCACAAAAGGGACGGGAAAAATTCCGCGGTACCACCCTAATTTCCGAATAATCGGCACTCAAGGCGACATATAACGGTGTCAGCCGTCAAAGCCTACTAGTTAGTCATTCAGCCTTGCCACTCGAAAGGGAACTTCGCTGTCAGATTTCAGTCTTTCGCTTTCAGCCCGTGACGAAAAATCTCTTTGCAAAAATCGTTTGACAGTTACTTCCTTTGTCAACATGTTATCTCCCTGATTTTATCATCAATGTGTAAATTTTGCAAGAGTTTTATTGAAAAAAATCGTGCTTTATGGTAAAGTTACAATATACTTTTATGAAGGTGAGAATATTTATGGATAATTTAGTTGAACAGGTTGTAAAAAGACAGAAAAATTCAAAGTATTATATCAATATTGTGCTGATTATTTTGGCGGCGATTATGATTCCTGTGTCGCTGATTGTTTTAGCTCTTACACTTAAGCAGGCGTACATTATTTATATAGCGTTGTTCTCAGGACTTTTCTGCATTTATTTTGCATGGCTTTTTATCACAGGACTCAGTATTGAGTACGAGTACGCTACACTTGGCGGAACTTTCCGTGTTGACAAAATTATAGCTAAGCGTAACCGTAAGAATGTACTTAAACTCGATATAAAGTTGATTGATGATATTTTTAAGTATAGCGATGAGGAAATGGGTAAGCGTAAATTCCACAAGGTTTACCACGTGGGTGCAAATGATTATTCACAGGACAATTATGTTCTCACTTTTCACAGTGAAGCAAAAGGAAATTGTGCTGTTGTATTTTCTCCAAAAGAAAAAACACTTAACGGTATCCGCCCTTACTTAAAACACGAGGTTGCTCGTAAGCTTTACTTATCAAAATAATATGAAGTACATTACTGAAGATTTTGTAAAGGCATATTTGCCTAAACGACCGGATGACGCTAACAAAGGCACTATGGGTACTCTGCTTAATATAAGTGGCAGTTACGCTATGGCTGGAGCGTGTACGCTCTCAGCATTGTCAGCACTAAGAAGTGGGGTAGGACTACTCAAGGTAGCACTGCCTTATAGCATTTATCCTATTGTTGCGTCTACTGTTTATGAGGCGGTTTTTATGCCGTTAGCTGATAGTGACAGCGGTACAGTGGATAATAATTCACTTGACTTCTTAATCGATACTGCAAGAAAGAGCAGCGCAGTTATGCTGGGATGTGGACTGAAGCTGTGTGATGAAACCATCGATTTTGTTAAAAGTTTTGTCACAGCGTGCAATACACCTATGCTTATTGATGCAGATGGCATAAATGCAATTTCGCTGAATATAGATGTATTGAAAGACTCAACTGCTGATATTGTTATTACACCTCATCCAAAGGAGATGTCAAGACTCACAGGTTTGAGTGTCGAATATATTCAGAGTAACCGAATTGAAGTGGCTGAAAAAACAGCTCGGAAACTCGGTGTTACTCTTGTGCTCAAAGGCAAAAACACAGTGGTGACCGATGGTGTCCGTACCAGAATTAACAAGACAGGTAACAGTGGTATGGCTAAGGGTGGTTCAGGCGATGTGCTGTCGGGTATAATTTCTTCCCTTATGGCACAAGGCGTTGATTCATTCGAAGCTTGTTGTATCGGCGTGTATGTCCACGGGCTCTCGGGAGATTTAGCGTCAGAGCATTTGTCAAAAACGGCAATGCTCCCACGTGATATAATCAACTATCTGCCACAAGCGTTTAAAACACTGGAATAAAAAGAATAGTAAATACAAGGAATTGCAAGGAATATGACTTGGAGGTTTTTATGAGAAAATTTTCAGCATCGCTACTTGCGATTTCTTTTTTTATGCTTTTTTTCTGTGGTTGTGAGAAAGTCGCAGAGCCTGTTACTCCTAACACTACTTTTGTTTCACTCTCAGAAATTGTTACCGATGGAATTACAATGACCGCTGAGATAACTGCTTGTGGTAGTGACGATGTAAACATAACTTTATGCTCGCCCGAAACGCTTAAGGGGCTGAGTTACCACAAGGTTAACTCTACTTTGTACATCGAGTATAACGGGCTTAAATGTACAACAGCTGATGATTATATGACGTCATATAATCCGTTTGAGGTTGTTTTTGATGTGCTGGCTTCTTTAGAAAGCGCACAGCTTAAAGCCAGTGGAAAAGAGGGCGAGCTTTACATATATACAGGAAAATGCTCTTATGGAGAATACTTGATATATATTGACGAAAAAAGCTCGGATATACAAAAAATCGTGCCAACCTTTACTGATTGCGAAATAACTTTCAGCTATGAATAAAATAAAAACCATCTGCAAATCGGTATGCCGAAATATGCAGATGGTTTATTTTTATAGGAAGAAATTGTTGCAGATATAGTATAGATATTCGTACGAGCAACATCCTGTGTATAGACCGATAAAGATATCATCCTTATCTTTTTTTAGGTAGCATTTTTTTGCGTATGGAGAATTAAATGCAGTTCTGTCGACGTTCTGCGGAAGGTTCTTATCGAAGTGGATTTCTCTTAAGGCGGTACAGCCTGCAAATACATCTTTTCCGACATTGTTGATTGTTGCAGGAATAGTAACGCTTCTTACGGTCTGACAATCCCTGAATGCTTCGTCACAAATTGTGCTTACTTTGTTGTAGCTTTGCGGAAAGTCAACTTCTTCGTCTATACCGATGTATCGGTTAAGCTCGGTGCCGTCTTTTGAGAAATTAAATGCTAACTGCCAGTGAGCAGAGAATGTAACATTTCCTTCGTAGGTCAGCTGTGAAGTTTCCTGAGAATCTGTGAAAACATATGGCTTGGAAACGTGCTTAGGTTTTAACCACGCAGGAGTGTCTTTGTCTTTTAAATAGCCGTAGACTTTTCCGTCGTAATCTCTCTGTGCTGTCCAGCCTGCAAAAACATAACCATGGCGGGTCATATTGTGTTCTTCAAGCTTGAAGACTTCGCTGTAGCCTACTGTGCGTGATGGTAAAGCACCCTCGCCACCGTTTGCGTCGTAATTGACCTGGTATTCGTCAGCAATCCAGAAAGCTTTAGCTGTGACGTTTCCGACGTTAGTAGTTTTACTTACTTTGCCCTTGTCCTTAAACAGCGAATACTCGTACACGTTGTCAGGCTTGAGCCATTCGTCCTTGCTGTACGGGGTCTTTTTGCCCAAAGTTTTTTGGTAGCTGTCACGCTCCATAATCCAACCGCCAAAGTGGTAGTTTTCTCTTTTGAAAGTACAAGCAGGCAGGGCTTTCTCTTTACCATAAGTAACAGTTATGTTTTCCATACTACCGCTGCCGCCGTTTGCATCGAATTTTATATTAAATTTAACGGCTGTTTTGTCACTGATACCCAGACGATTTACAAAGTTGCCGTAATAGTGCAAGGTGGTGTAAACAGTGTTCCCTACATGAAATATATTTTCTATTTCAAGCGATTTGTTTACTGAAACCGTATCAACCAAATTGCCCGACCAGTCATAAATGGTGATAAGATTACCACCTCCACCACTTTGTACAAAGTAGATATACTCGTCGTCACAGTCGCCACCCTGTCTTAAAAAACCACTGTTATATCCCTCGAATTTTTCAACTTCCTTAAAGCTGTTGTCGAGTATAGCGAAATCGTACGAACCGCTGAGTCCTACGACATATCTGTTATAGGTTGAGTTATACGATATAGAGTGAATTTTGTGCTTTATCTTTGTGGTTTCAACAACTTTGAGTGAATCAGGGTCAACAAAAGAAATTACGTCATAATCAGGTGAGTTGTGGGCGACAACCAGTTTGTTAAGATACGGATTGTAGGTCATATCGTTGGCGTGGCCTAAGTAGTTGCCGTTTGTTTTTTTAACAAGCTCCCATGTGTTGACGTTATATTTCAGCAGAGTAGTGTAACCTGTGTTTATAGCAAAATATGCGTATTTCGAGTCAGTACACGCTCCCTGTACAGTGGCATAGTTACCAAGCCCACCGTCTTTTTCTATATGATTTCTTATTGGTACAACTGTAGCCACATCATAAAAATTCTGTGCTGCATCTGCTGTGATTATATTTGCAGGAATCAGCATAGACAGCGAAATGATCAGTGCTACAATACACATTATCGTTCGTTTCATATTTTAACTCCATGGTTATTATATGGTCATTTTAGCTTTTATTGTATGGTAAGTCAATATATGTATTGTGACAAATAAAATGTTTAAGCAAGAAATTACAGAAACTGCTTAAGATTTACCGCAGAGCTGAGCGATACTACGATGTTATTACCCGTGAAAACGGCGATGGGCTTAAACCTAATAACTATTCTAACCACGAGAGCTTAATGTATGTCCTTGAAAGGATGCTGCAAATATCCAGATGTATCTTGCACATATGCAGGTTGCTGACTCTAAATGTGGTGAGTATCTGGAGATAGAAAGTGGAATATGATTAGTATATAAAAACAGGCACTTACGTTTTTTGTAAGTGCCTGTTTTATCTTGTGTGTTACCAGGTTTGAACGTTGTAGCCATTTCCTGTTTTTGAGTCGAGTGCGTAGTATCTGACTTCACCACCGTTATACGGAATGTCAACTGTCTGAGCACTGCCGTTAGTAAAGATAAGGTAAGTTGCTTTTTCAGGTACATCAAATGTATAGAGGGTCTGCGAGAATTCATTTGTACCCGAGTTTGTCATTGCCTGACCAGGCCATGAGGTCATAGCAGTGTTATCATTACTCCAGTAGTAGCAGTAGATAGTGCCACTCCAGTTAAGCGAATTAGTGAATGTAACTGTGTTTTTCACAGGTGGTACAGTAGGAGGTGCTGTAGGTGCTACTGTTGGTTCTTGTGTAGGAGGCTCTGTTGGTGGGATGTACTCTATTATACTTCCAACCTGACCGCAGTTATCTTTGTGAGCAAGATAAAGCTGGACGGTAGTTGCATCCATGATATTTACATCGTTACTGATATCGCCGTCAGCCATCTCAAGATATATTACGGTTTCATCAATTTTGTTTGCCAGATAAAGCTGGGTTGTGGTTGCATCCATAATGTCAATCGCACCACTTCCGTCAGCATCACCGATGATTTTATCAAAAACTGTGAAATTAAGTGATATCTCAGCATATTGATTTCCTCCGTCCGTTGATGATACTGTCAGGGTGTAATCACCGGATTTTGCAGGTATATAGCTGAAATCAATGACACTCTTTTTGTTACCCAGATGGTATGTTGTAGCTTTGTTTGTTTTTGTGTAAACTAGTGTTTTGTTACTGTCTTTTACATCAAATTTATACAGACTTTTCTGCGGACCACGGGAGATGACACTTTCACATGTGGTTTTCGCTGTGAAACTTGAATCGTTTCCTACAAAGTGAACTTTGTTGTTGCTCATAAACTCAGAGAATTCAAACGGCAGGTCAATAATATCCATAATCTTCGTAAAGGATGAGACATCACCAGCCTGGTCTGTTATTTCAACAGTTACCTTGTAATTGCCTGCACTGTAAAAAACGTGGCTCTTTTCGTACTTGTAGTCGTAGAGCAGTTCTTTTACATCGCCTGTGGCAAGGTTTTCTATTATATATTGGTAGTTAAATGGTTCGTAACCACCTGTGGTATCTGTTTCGAAGAAAAATCTTACGCCTACATCTTCAAAACCCTCAGGAACTCTGACGTCGGTTATTCTAACTTTGTCCCTTGCGCTTTCAGTGCGGTAGAAATTCAGCCTGTCAATAGCTGTGTAGTATTTGCCTGAGTTTGTGTCGGTGTTACCGTTTTCATCAGTGAAGTAAAGCGTTACATCATCAGTCACATTTTCGAATATATACTTATGAGTGGAACCGATTCGCTCAAGATTTTCTTCCATCTTGACTGATTTGAATTCGCCGTTGCCTATTTTGTAATGAAGTGTTGGGTTATCAAAACCAACATAATATATGATTTTGTTGGAAAGTGTTGTGTTCTTGAAATCGTAGGAAACAGAGCTTCCGTCAACAGAGCAAGGGATGTTCTGGTTTATAGTATAAGTTTTTCCTGTAACCTCGTTAACAAGTCGTGCGTCCTTTACTATAAGAGGGTTTGAGTCGGCTTTTGTGTCTTTGAATTTAATACTCCAGTTATATGACTCGAAATCTTCATATTTGAAATCTTTGTCGATAATATCGATCGGACAAACAAATGTGCCGTCACACGCCGTGCCGGAGCCGTCAAAAGCACCTTCGTTTTGTTCGGATTTGTATCCGCCACCACTAGCATAGAACATTTCGTATTCATAGATTGTGCCGTCTTTTTCAAGAGAAAAAACAACCTCGTGCTGTGTTCGTTTAGCGGTGTTTAATGTGTACTGAATATATATGTCGGACAGGTCGTTATAATCTCTGACAGTGATACTTCTTACGTCTTCAAATATAGGTTGTCTGTTGGTGTTTTTGACACCTTCGACAGAAGACACGGCATTGAGTGCATCGTAAGCTACCCACGCAAAACCGTTGTTACAGTAGCCTTCGCCCCAGGAGTTTACGATCTTAAAAGCACCCATTTCGCCTGAGTCAACTTTGTTATTGTTGTTGATATCTGTCCAGATATCGTCGTTGTAACCTACGATAGTCATAGCGTGACCACCTGACACACCGTCACAGACAGTAACAGAGTGTTCTCCAATGTGGTTATTGTTTTCAGGTGCATTCGGATTAGCTTTTAGAGTAGTGGATAACCAGCTGTAAATATAGGTTGAATAGCCAAGCACTTTACCGTCGTTTAAGGCTGTTTTGTAAGCGATTAAATCCTCATCATCAGGGGATGTGATCTGCTTGCCTTCGACACCGATATCTTCATATACATAGTAATCCTTCAGACGGGCACGAATGCTTTCGCGCCATATTCCGTCATAAGCGTGCCAGTTTAAGTCGTCCTGATCGCTGTATGGCACAGCTTTCATTGTAGGAGCTCCGTAAAAAGAGAGGAAAGTATAGTTTGAACCGTAATGTGTGCCGCTGTTACCATTCTGGTTAATAAAGTTATACACAATCTGTGGTGAGCGGGTATTGTCATATGTCGCCTGTATATCAAGATTTTCGTTTACTGCATAAGAAAACTGGTAGTAAACGCTAGAGAATGTTGCACAAGAGCCTAAACCCCCCTGGTTACCTACAGGAGGGAAGTATTTGCTCTTACTTAAATCAACCGATGATGGAAGATTGGTTCCTTTCACAGATGCAATATCTTTAGTTTTCAGGTTGTGAGCTTTGTAGTAGTCAGAAGCTGAGCTTATAGTAGCTTTTGCATCAGAATAATCTTCGTCCAAATTACCTGTTGGTCCTAAAAAGCGGTAGTAGTCACCGTCTTTATACATAACGCAGGGGCCATCTTTTTCATAATCATATGTAGGCTTTTCCTCGGCACTTGCGCTCATCGGTGTCAGAATTGACATTAGAAGCGTCAGAGTAAGTACCAGGGATAGCACCGCTTTGGAATGTTTAATCATCGATAATTCCTCCAAAAATCCTAATATAAATACACACTATAAGTATAGCATCTGTATAGAAAACTTTCAATAACAAAAGAAAAACGCAACCATAAACAAGTTGCGTTTTTTCGTAAGCTTTACCAGGTTTGAACGTTATATCCGTTACCTGTTTTTGAGTCGAGTGCGTAGTATCTGACTTCTCCGCCACTATACGGGATGTCCACTGTCTGAGCACTGCCGTTTGTAAAGATGATATAAGTTGCTTTATCTGGTACATCAAATGTGTACAGTGTCTGTGAAAATTCGTTTGTGCCGGAATTTGTCATCACCTGACCAGGCCATGAAGTCATCGCAGTATTCTCATCACTCCAGTAGTAGCAGTAGATAGTGCCACTCCAGTTAAGCGAATTAGTGAATGTAACTGTGTTTTTCACAGGTGGTACAGTAGGAGCTTGTGTAGGAGGCTCTGTAGGCGGATTAGTAGGAGGAATGTACTCGATGACATTTCCTACTAAACCGCTGTTTTTATCGTGTGCAAGGTAAAGCTGGATTCTTGTAGCATCCATAATGTTTACGTCATCACTTAAGTCACAATCAGCCATCTCAAGGCTTATATCAGGCTCAACGATTTTGTTAGCAAGATAAAGCTGAATGGTGGTTGCGTCCATAATTGTGACGTCTGCACTCTTGTCTGAGTCGCCGTACAGTTTGTCATATACAGAAAATGTTATTGTTTTTTCTGCGTACTCTTTGTTGCCGTCAGTTGAGGATACGGTAAGGGTGTATTTGCCAGGCTTAGAAGGGGTGAAATCCTGTGTGATTTCACTGCACCTATTGTTCATATCCAATTTGTTGCACTTTTTAGTTATGTCTAAGCAGGTGTTATTATTATTGTCCTTAATTACAAATCTGTAGTTGTTGTTAGGGCGACCTGTGTAAATGATTTTTTCATATTTTGTTACAGCAGTGAAGATTGCGCTATTTCCGACAAAATGCTTATCCTCAGATGATGTCAGAGTATCGATTTTAAAAGGAAGGTCAGTTATCTCTACATCAATTGAAGTTGATGTGACTTTGTCTGAAAAGTCTTTTACATCTAAAGTTACCTTATATTTACCTGCTGTTCTGAAATGGAAACCCTGAGTTTCCTTTTCGTCGTATTCTTCTACAGTTACTTCACCTGTATCAAGGTTCTTGAATGTAAACTGATACAAATATGGGGCATAACCTCCGTTTACTGAAGCACAAAAAACACCATATCCGTTAATGTCAATTGCATCGTCAGTGCTGTTATTTAGTGTGATACTGATTGGCGTTGCTACATTTTCTGTTGCATAATAGTTCAGACCCTTTGTAGCTGTAAAGTATTTACCACCGTTATTGTCTGTGTTAGTGCCGTCAGTGAAGTAGAGGGTGGCTGAGTTGCTGTTATTAAGGTCAATAACATATTTATGAGTGTAACCACGTCTTTCGGTACACTGTGTTAGTTCAACTCCTGATGCTGATATCCAGTTGTTACTTCCGACTTTATAGTTAATCATCGGGTTTTCGTAACCTCTGTAATAAACAACAGCGTGGTTAAGATTTGATTGAGAATGTGTTACTGCCTTTTCGCTGCCATTGAGGGTGAACGGATAAACGCCACTTGGCTTGTATACTGTGTTATCCGTTTCGTTTACGATTTCTGCATTCTTTATAGTGGATATGACAGTATCGTTTGTGGTGTCTGTGAATGTAACACTCCATGTGTATTCGTCAAAGTTTTGAGCAGTAATATCAGGTACGGCGTTGCTCAGTAGCAGAATCATAGTTGCATCAGTTGCATCTGTGCTACCATCGTATGCTATTTTCTGACCTGAGAATTCATTTGATACGGCTTCACAGGTGTAAATTGTACCGTCTTTTTCTGCGGTCAGATTTACCTTTGTCTGAGTTCTGTCTGATGTATTTACGGTATATTTAAGATAAAGCTGTGCATCTGTGTTATATGGCAGAACCTCGATTCTCGCAATTTCTGAGAATATAGATTCTCGTGTTGGGTCAGCTTTTACGCCGTCTACACAGGAAACATTGTTTAATGCATCATAAGCAATCCACATAAAGCCATTGTTGCCATAGTCTTTGCCCCAGGAGTTGGCGATTTTAAATGCACCGAGTTCGCCTGAGTCTACCTGATTGTTTGAGTTGATATCAATCCACAGATTATCATCATATCCGACAAGTGTCATTCTGTGAGCTCCGTTTTGGCCTGTTTGTGAAGTAACGGCATACTGACCGCTATATTTATTGTTATAAGATGCGTTTGAGTTAGTGCTGAGTTTTACGGTGTTCCAACTGTTTATGTACGTGGAGTAGGTCAGTATTTCGCCTCTGCTTAAGGCGGATTTGATAGTAACAAGGTCTTCATCGTTTGGCGATGTAATAAGCGA
>JAFUKO010000134.1 GCA_017473555.1 Ruminococcus sp.
AAGGTGATTCTCAATCAGTGTTCTATATAGACCTTCCTGATTATGTTGAATACGCGATGTTCAACAACTACTTTGACAGCGGTACAGACTGGACTGAGCCGATTTATTTTGATAGCGCAAAAACCATAATGGTATATATGTTAGGTTATGAAGAGGGTGAATCAAACCTTTATCCTGAGGGTCTTGACAGTTTTGAAGATATGATTTATGTCATAAAATATAATTGCGATTTCGAATTGGAGCCTAATAATATTTGGGGTGGTGAGTGGTATTACTACTATCAAAACGGATGTTATGGCATAGTAAAAGGTGGCAATAGAGCTGACTGTATCCGCCAAGACCACGACCACAGCAACGATATTATTTTAGGTGATGTTGATGGTGACGAAGAAGTGTCTATAATGGACGCAACCGAAATCCAGATGGTCCTTGCTCAGATAAAACCTGAGTTTGAAGATAAAACTATTGCAGATTTTGATGGCGATGGTGAAGTTTCGATATTAGACGCTACTGCAATTCAGCTGAAATTAGCACAGATTAGTTAAACCCACTTAAATACATAGATCCCTAAACAAAGAAAACACCGAGGTTTATCCTCGGTGTTTTTCTGTTCATAATATGTTACAGTCAATAAAACATAACAGAAAACGCTGAAAAGTAATCATACAGTACGTATAACATCTACTTCTGCTACGGATAAACACATCAAATCTGACCCGCTATAACCAAAGATTAGAGTATAGATGTACTTGTACATCTATACTCTGTTTTTATCTGAGAGAGTGAAAATCAAAGCGTGTGAAGATATAATCTAAAATAAAGGAAACAAACCCAACTAATATATTGAAAGCAACACAGCGAAAATTTGAGAAAGTGTTAAAGCTTTGTGTTAGAGTGAGCACTGAAGTTGCTTTGCTTTCGGTGCATTTTTTCTGTACTTTTCAATATTATTTTTGCAGAATAATCAATAGCTGTAAAACTATATAACAATAATAATTACCAATAAATGCTAACAAATTGTAAACAAATTCAAAAATGTATTGACTAATAAAATATTTTACTTTAACATAAAAACAACCCATTTAAAAAGGGCGAGAAAATTTAATAAACATAGCACGCTTAAATAAAGCGTTTACAATTAGAATCTAACTAATAAAGTCTTGTAGTGAAGAACAGAGTAAAAGGTTTTCTGATGCTTTACTAGAAGACTTTTTTGTTTTTTTAGAAAGGTGGTGATTTTTATGATTGCAATGCTTAGATGCTGAAAAATGCTATCTCGTAGAGATAGGCAAGCATATTGTTTGTATATACGCCGACCCTTAAAAGGGCGACGATACAAACGCTTGTCGGGGTGAACCCCGAACCCCAAGAAAAAACAGGCACAGATTTGTGCAGAGAAAGGATGATTAAGACAGACAAAAAATCAAAGATTGTAGCTCTGAGATTCAGAGAAAGCGATCACCAAAGAATCAAACAAAAGGCTGAAAAAGCCAAGATGAACTTCACCGAGTTTGTAACTACCTCTGCTCTGGGCAAAAAGGTTACGGTAATAGAAGGACTCGATGAAGTACTCAAAGAGCAGAAAGCAATAGGTAGAAATATTAATCAGCTTACTACCCTTTGCAATATGGGACGAATAAATTGTCCCGATTTGAAAGAAATAAAAGAGCAATACGCTCAGGTGCTTACGCTCCTCAATGAGATTGTCAGGAGGTGTAAGTGATGGCAACCTTCACAGCAATACCTGAAAAAACACAAACAGCTACCGCAATGAAAAGAGTTCTTGATTATGTAATGCAAGATAAGAAAACAACCTTAGATGACGTAAAACTAGTAAGCGGAGTGAACTGTGTGGCTGAGTTCGCTTACGATGAATTTATGGCTACCAAGCATAGATACAATAAAGCCAAAGGAGTATTCTTCAAACAGTATGTGCAGTCATTTAAACCAAACTGTGGTGTCACCCCACAACAAATACATGAAATAGGACTAAAGACAGCACAACTTTTTGATGGCTTTGAAGTGGTAGTCGCAACACATATCGATTGTGACCATTGGCATAATCACTTTGTTGTGAACTCAGTAAACTGTGAAACAGGTCACAAAATACAGATAGGCGAAGCTGAACTTGAAAATCTGCGACATAAGTCTGATGAAATATGTCGGCAGTATGGGCTTGAGATACTTAAACCATACGAAAAACCAAAACAGAAATCTATTAACCAAAGAGAGTATCGAGCAGCTATAAAAGGTAGTAGTAGAAAGATACAACTTACAAATGCCATAGATTATGCCGTAGCACATAGCAGAACGAAAAAAGAATTTATAGAGAGAATGAAAACACTTGGCTACGGAGTAAAGTGGATAGACAGATACAAATACATAACCTACACCACACCGCAAGGACAATCTTTCAGGGACAACAAGCTCCTAGATGAAAGATATTTAAAAACGAATATGGAGGAATTATATGATGAATATGCAAGACTTGAAACAACTGAATCAAATAGAAGAACTGACAGAGCAAACAGTAGAAACTCTGACAGAACCTATACAGCCGACTTATGTTGTACTGAAACCGGAGCAGTACAATCTGGTGGCACAACACATAAGCTTAACTGGTCAGACCATTGTAAGAAATACGGATTTGATATTGAGGCTTCCTACACAAGAAGTGATGAAGGAGCTAGTAGAGAGCATAGCACTAGCTCAGGAACGCAGAATAGTGGAAGTAGTACAAGAGCAGAACAAATCAACCCGTTCCAAAGTGGAGTCAGAATCACTCAAGCAGATGGAGAGATTGAAAGACTTATTGAAGCAGGAACTGAACACTTTGACACAGAACCTGAAAGCGAGAGATTTATCTCCGTGGAAACTGAAAATCAAGTGGGCAGGGATTGGAGCGATATTACCATCGATGCTTTGCATCTTGCTGCTGATATTACAACGATAGGAGAAACAGATGACAATGATAAACAAAAGCCGAAATATGTCCGTGAACGTAAACGCTATAGAAGAAAACAACAAGAAGATTACGATAGTAATGAAGTGCAAATGAAAATGTAAAGGAGTGATACCGACATAATCTCAAGATTTCCGTGATGCCTTATGAAACGAGGCAAATGGGATATCCCGGATTATGAATTAGAAGCAATTGTAAAATGTTTCCTACCTGATATTCAAGATTTTTATGCGACAGAAGAGGGCAAAGAATACTTTGAAGAGTACAAGTCAGGCAAGGCGCAAAAAACACAGCAACAAGGCGATAAAACGCCTTAAAACACAAACAAGGTCAGGGAATAAAACTCCCTGACCTTTATCTTTTTAGCGAGTGTTAAGTTCGTACTAAAGCTAATAAGTATTGATACCACACAACTTCTTAGAATTGAAATTAGGATACTCTACATAAACAATAAATCCGAACCCATCTCCAACAAGAGAAAAGTTCGGATTTATACTGTTTGGTGCGGATAACAGGACTTGAACCTGCATGAAATTGCTTTCATATGGACCTGAACCATACGCGTCTGCCAATTCCGCCATATCCGCATGTATTTATTTAATTGTGAAAGAAAACTCAGCTAAGCCATAACGGAGAGGGCAGACGCTACGCGTCGTCCGGTCTGAAATATAGTCGTTTTGACTTCACACTAAAGTGTTCGTCATAACTCGTTATTTCACACAGCATTTCGCTCCCATAATCTGCCACCGGCAGCGGTCGCTACATTACCAATTCCGCCATATCCGCATATTAAATTTTTACTCCGTAATTTTTACACGGGGGAGTAACCCGAGGTGGAGCTTACTATATTCAGATAAATCTTACGTTCAGCTTAGCCCACAAAGTCAAAAGACATTGCTTTCAACTCTTAGTATTATACCAAAGACGTTTCAAGTTGTCAATCAAAAGCTGAGGCATATTCGAAAAAATCGGATATGCCTCTTAATATTACTCTAAATAATAGTTTGATTATTCTGGGTTGTATAAAATTCACCCTATTAAAGGTTCCAGTGCATTATCGTTTTGCCGAAAGCTTTTCTGGTGTCGAGTTCAAACGCTTTTGTCATATCAGCAAAGCTGTTTACTTCGACGACGTTTCCTATGATGTGGGTGAGAAAACGCACGATTTCAGGGTGCGTAGCGTACAGCTCTACGGTTTTTTCAAAGTCCTCACGACCGCTTCGGCTGGTGCCGAACATTCGCAGTCCTTTTTCCAGAATCATTCTTGTGTTGACAGGGACAGGATACTCCGAAACACCCATAATTGCGATTGTGCCCTCAGGGCGAATATAGGAAATAATCTGTTCAATAGCAACAGGGGAGCCACCTGCTCCGACACATTCAAATGCGTGGTCAACTCTCAGTGTGCTTGGAATTTCGGTTGTAAGATATGTTTCGTCAACAAAAGAAAAATCATTCAGCTTGTCACGATTGATGCCGAAAACGTAAACCTTTGTGTCGGGGTACATTTTCTTAAAAAACAGGGATGTGATAAACGCAAGATTGCCGTCGCCCCAGATGCCGACAGCTTCGCGTCTTTTGTGAGCAATAGTATCAAAACGAGAAATTGCGTGTACGCTGACGCTGACGATTTCGGTGAAAGCGGCAACGTTGAGATTGATGTTATCCGGTAGCTTTACAAGTCTTGACGGTGAAATTTCAACTAATTCCTGCATAAAGCCGTCGGTCGAGCTCGCACAGAATTTACTGCTTTCACGGTAATTCTCGGCGATTATCTCGTCATCAGCGGTTGGTATATTCGGTATCATAACAACCTTGTCTTTAGGTTTGAATGTACCGCTTTTGTCATAAACAACTTCGCCAACACCCTCGTGGATGAGAGCCATAGGGAGCTTTTGTTTGAGCACCTTAGCATCTCGTGTACCCTGATAGTAGCGCTGGTCAGCGTTACAAATTGACAGGTGAGTCGGTCTGACTATGCAGTTGTCTGAAAAGCTTATGTCCTCAAAGTCGATTTCAAATCTTCTTGGAGCAGAAAGCCTGTAGATGGTGTTAATCATTTTCCTCTTCCTCTATAAGTGACCTTGCAATTTTCAGGTCATAAGGGTATGTGATTTTGATGTTGTAGGTTTCGCCTTGAACAAGCTGCACGTCCTTGCCTTTCATAACAAGGATTTTTGCGGCATCTGTAAGGATATCACGCTCAGCATTAGTCAAAGAGTTGTAGATATCTCTGAGCTCTTTAGCTTTGAAAGACTGAGGGGTTTGTCCCTGATACATATTCTTTCTTTCAGGGATAGCAGAAATCACGTTAGCGTCAATGCTCTCGACGATTGTATCGGTTGCAGGAATAACAGTGTCACATGCTCCGTATTTTTTAGCGGCATCGATGTTTTCTGTGATGATACGGTGGGTGACAAATGGTCTTACGCTGTCGTGCGTTACAATGATAGTATCGTCATCGAGAGTGTAATTTTCCTCGATGTAGTTGATAGAATTCATAATAGTTTCGTTTCTGGTATCACCGCCTGCGATTACAACGATTTTATCACAATCGCCGATGTAACGGTTGATGATACGCTTTGTGTGGTCAATCCACATCATAGGGGTGAGCACAATGATTTTTTCAAAATCAGGGTGTGCCATAAACTTTTCGATAGTGTGTATGATGATAGGCTTGTCTTTGATGGTCAGAAACTGCTTAGGCTTGTCTGTGTTGCCCATACGGTTGCCTGTGCCACCTGCAAGAATAACTGAAAATACCATAATAATCTCCTTATAGCAATTCGCCTTTGTAATCGTAGTGTTTTGTGACTTCGTTTTCATCAGAGCATTTAAGCTCGTTGCCGATGTCGAGTCGGTAGTAATCATGTGTGCCTGTACGCTCACACAGCGGTAAAAGCTCCATATATTCCTCACAGTACCAGCGTTTGAGGTAGTTGTCGTATCCTGTCGGGATGTATGACATAACATCTTCAAACGGAGCATCTGTCACGGCTTCAAACCAGCTTTTTGGCATAACTCCACGCCACTTGTGGTCAGTAGCAGGAGGAAGTACGGTTGAGGTGTCACGCTTTTCGTACTTACGTAGCAATTTGTCATACATTTTGCTGTATGTATCCATTGAGAAAATTCTCAGCAGAGGGAACAAAAGTTTTGACAGTAAGTAGCTTTTGTCTTTTCTCGGGTGATTTATCCACCTGACGTTTAGTAGCAGTCTTAATGCCATAAGCGTTTTGAAGTGCAATTTGCTGAAAAATTTGTTGTCAGATGTTTTATCAAAAACGAAGATGTCCATGGAAATACCCTTTAGCATCTCGAATTTGTCGGAATACATTGTAGAAAAATAAGTGTCTTTAATTGTGATTTTGTCAAAGAAGTAGTGATAGCCGTCCTTGTTAGTGTAGGACTGGTACTGATACTTGTGTGGAAGTTCGGTTTTGCACACTTCTTTGAATTTTATGTAGTCCTCTCTGAGCATAGCGATGTCAACGTCATCGTCCCACGGAATGAATCCCTTGTGGCGTACTGCACCAAGCATTGTACCACCCGAGAGAAAATACTGAATGTTATTTCTGCGACAAATTCTGTCAACTTCACGCAGAAGCTCAAGCTCAATCTCTCTGATGAATTTCAGTTTTCCACAGTAAGAGCTGTTGATTTTATCGTTTACTATATCGTACTTTTCAGGCAACATACCTGATAAAGCGTAGAAAAGCTGAGTGTTGAAATCACATACAGGGGAGAAGCCCAGTGACTGTAGCTTGCCGTTGTCAAGAACACGGAAAGTCTTTTTAACAATCTCACCCTGTGTTAATTCAAGTTTTATATCATACTTGCAAAGGGTCTGAAAAATGAATGTTTTAACGTCAAATACAGAAATCGCCTGTCCTGACATATTGTAGATGTTACCGCTTTTGCCGTGTTTCATAACTGTGAAAACAGCGTCTACCGCATCGCTCAAAGAAGTGGTTGAAACAATATTAAAAGCGTCCTCACTATGAATTGTGACACATCCGCACTCAAGTGTATCGTTTACAATTTTTCTGAGGTTAAGCACATTTTTGTCGCTGTCTTCAATAAGAAAATTGTCAAAGCGGATTTCTTTTACACAGAGCTTGTCACAGTAGGTTGATAGGAGGTTTTCTGCCTGCTCTAAGATAGTGCCTGCACTAGTTTTTGAAAGCTCCATTTCTGACAGTGCTTCGATATCCTCACGTTGATTAAGAGGTGGCACAATCGTCAGCGCAACAAAGGTAGCGTTCTCGATTTTAGACGCATAAAGAAGTGCTTTTTCAAAGTCAGAAAGGGGAGAGCTAGCCTCATTTCTTAAGTCCAAACAGTACAAAAAGCACTGTTTTTTAACAGTGCTTGTCAGAGCATCAGGAGAATCTACCTGATACAGGGTATATTTGTATTCACTTTTATTCAGAGAATTGATTGTGTCACATAAATAATCACACAAAATGTGATTGCCGATAACATTGATGACACAGCCTTCTTTTGGCAAAAGGTCGTGTGAAGTAATATATCGTTGTGACATATAAATCTCGTTTTTGATAAAACTGTTGAGCATAATATACCTCTGTACAGTGTAAAATTCTAAAAAGAAATTATTTCTTAGCTTTGCTTTCTTCGTAAATTTTGTAAGCTTCGTTTACATCACCGTCGTAAATGAGCTCACCTTTTTTCATAAAGATAGCACGCTGGCAAAGCTCTTTAACGCCAGCCTGGTTGTGGCTTACGTAAAGGACAGTAACACCGCTTTTGATAATCTCGCTGATTTTAGCTTTACATTTTTTCTTGAATGTTGCATCACCAACTGACAGCGCTTCGTCTACTACTAAGATGTCAGGTTCGATGTTGACGTTGATAGCAAAACCGAGTCGCATTCTCATACCGCTGGAGTATGTTCTTACAGGCTGGTCAATATAGTCGCCAAGCTGTGCGAAGTCGATGATTCTTTCTTCGATAGTGCGGATGTATTCGTCCTCAAGACCGAGGATGTAGCCTTTTAGGTAGATGTTCTCTCTACCTGTCATTTCCATCGAGAAGCCTGCTGTCAGCTCAAGCAGAGCGGCAACCTTGCCGTTTACGATGATTTCACCGTTGTCAGGATGGGCAACACCTGTAATCATTTTAAGGATAGTTGATTTACCTGCACCGTTGTCGCCTATGATACCGATGGACTCGCCAGGGTAAATATCAAAGCTGACATTTTTCAAGGCTTTGTTTATCTTAGGATTCTTCGGCTTTAAGAATAAAGCGCGAAATCTCTCTCTGTCGTTTTTATAAAGGATGTATTCCTTGTTGACATTTTTAAATGAAATAATAGGTTGTTCCATTTTGTTCTCCTTACACCTCTTACAGTACATCAGGTAATTTCTTACGTAATCTGTTGTAGTTGAATACACCTAAAGCAAATACTACTACAAACTCAACAAGGAAGATGATAAGCTCGAGCGGATACTCAAAGAACCATCTCTCGTAGAGGAAGGTGTTTCTATAGCCGTTTGCAAAGAAGTTGATAGGATTTAACAGCATCAGGTATTTTAAGAAGCCTGATGTAAAATCGTAGCTTGAGTAGATAACGCCTGATACCCAGAAGATACCTGACATAATAGATACAATCATATTCTCAAAGTCAGCTGAGAAAGCACTCATAGGCGCTGTGGACCATGCAAGCATTACAAAGAACAAAAACATCAGCGGACAGTATAGGAAGAACTGCAAGTTATAGATGCTGAAGCCGACACCTGAGATGAGTGTAACATAAAGGTACATAATCGCTGCAAGCAGGAAGTGTACATAAAGTCTTGCCATAGAAGTAAAAGTCACTATTGTCGAAACAGGGAAGCTGACTTTGGTTACAAACTGACGATTAATCCTGATAGATTTTGCGCCCAGTGTGATGCTGTCTGAGATGAAAAACCACGGAATAAAACCGACCAGCATAAAGGTGAAACGGTCAAAAGTGTTGATGAACTCGCCGTCTACAGATACATTGACAGCGCCTAAATCCTTGATGCCGACAGTGAACGCAAACCAGTATACAAATAAGGTGAACGCAGGCTTGATTACAGCCCAGAATGGACCGATGACGGCACCTTTATAAGTTTTGATGAGTTCGTTTTTAGCGAGTAGGAATATCTGTTTCCAGAAACCCTTATGTTCCTTGTAAATCTGGAACAAAGCAATTACCTCCCTTGTGTGGTATGTGCAATTTATCATATTAACCCACTATACTAATATAGATAATATAATTATATATATTTTTTACTTTTTGTCAATTTATTTGGCAGGTATGGGCTATATATTAAGATGTTTAAGATAAGCAGGGGAAAGTGGATAAAAAAGGGGATAGCTAAAGGCGCAAAAATAACGCATAAATAAAAACAGCAGACGACTTTCGCCGTCTGCTGTCTTAATACCGGATAATAATTATCGTGAGATTAGCTTAGTTATAACTAACCCAACCGTTATC
>JAFUKO010000135.1 GCA_017473555.1 Ruminococcus sp.
GAGCGAGAGGATGAATCGTTTGCGAGCCTTTCACTTGATTACGACGAAACTATGACAGCTTTTTCTACTGCAAATATTTATATGCAGGCGTCAAGTGATGATGCTGTGCTGAAAGTTACGCTAACAAGTATTTCGGATGATAACAGTAAAGCTATAAATAATTATTCTGATTTAAGTGCAACTGAGCGTAAACAGGTGCTTGATGCTTTTATGCAAAACAGTAGCTATACCTCGGGTAAGGAGCTCAAGCGCAACGGCACTATTTATTTTGATATGGCTTTAACCCAACAGACTGAGGAGTCGACCATTTACTGTTATCAGTGTCACACTGTTGTTAATGGATTGAATATCAATCTCACCTTACAAAAAGGGGAGGAAGAGCTTACTGCCGATGAAATCAAGGTTGTCACAAATATGGCTAATACCATCAACTTTGATAAAATCAAGAGAAGCTCAGGACCGTCATTTGAATGGTGGAGATTTTTGCTGTGGATTGTTATTCTGGTAGCTATAGGTTTATTGGCAAAATATTTTTATGCTCAGTATAATAACATTAAAAAAGAAAAGAGCAAACGACCGCTCAGAGTGTCAACGGATGATAGTTCAAGCGAAGAAGATAAGCTTTTGTTAGGTCGCACCAGATATAAATCTGAGGACGAAAGCATGCATGAGCTGTTGTCAGACTTTGATTTTGATCATAATGAGGCTTTGGCTGAAGATGAGATTTCCTTTGATGAATTGCTGGGATATGATACCACTGACTATCACCAGCGTGCAAATTCAGAGCTTGATTCTTTTGATATCAAAGTTAAAGCAAAAGATGAAAAAATCGGTGTATCGTATTTTGAGGACAGCGGAAAAAGCATCAACGATAAAAAGGATTATTTTGATGAATTCTTTTCACAGGAAACTGAACGTCGCCCTGCACACAAACGCTTTTTCAGTACGGTAGCTCTGTATGTTCGGATGATTTTAAGACGTATCAGTTATTTCTTTAAGAATCTGACTAATATGGGGCATTCAAAATCATCAAAAAGACGCAAAAAATAACGAGTTTTTAAAGATTTTTACATATTACATAAAAATTTCAAAAATTCTAATTAAATTTGTAGTATTTCGATAGGCTATATGTTATTGAATTAACAATGTTTTTGGAATATAATTAAAGCATTGAAATATCAGTAATAATATACTGTTAAGTGAGGAGATATAAAAATGAGTAGAGTTTACAATTTTTCAGCAGGTCCATCAATGCTTCCTGAGGCAGTCCTCAAAAAGGCTGCTGACGAGATGCTCGATTACCAGGGCAGCGGTCAGTCAGTAATGGAGATGTCACACAGAAGTAAGGTATACGATGGCATCATTAAAGAGGCAGAGGCTCTCTTGAGAGAAGTTATGAACATCCCTGATAATTATAAGGTTCTTTTCCTTCAGGGCGGTGCTTCATCACAGTTTGCTATGGTACCACTCAACCTCTTTAATAAGAGCAAGAAGGCTGACTATGTTATCACAGGTCAGTGGGCTAAGAAAGCTTACAAAGAGGCTTTAAAATATGGTGAGGCTAAGGCTATCGCTTCTTCAGAGGATAAGACATTCTCTTACATTCCAAAGCTCGATAAGGCTGACTTCACTCCAGACGCTGACTACTTCTATATCTGCGTCAACAACACAATCTACGGTACACTCTTCAAAGAGCTCCCAGATACAGGTAATGTTCCACTCGTTGGTGACATTTCTTCATGTGCACTTTCTGAGCCAATCGACGTTTCAAAGTTCGGTATCCTTTTAGCTGGTGCTCAGAAGAACATGGGTCCTGCAGGTGTTACTGTTGTTATCATCCGTGAAGACCTCATCGGCAACGCTATGGATATCACTCCTACAATGTTTGATTATAAAACACACGCTGACAACGATTCAATGTTCAACACACCACCATGCTACACAATCTACATGGTTAAGCTTGTACTTGAGTGGATCAAGAACGAAATCGGCGGTCTTGAGAAGATGAAGGAATTAAACGAGAAGAAGGCTAAGCTTCTTTACGATTTCCTCGATTCTTCAAAAATGTTCAAGGGTACAGTAGTTCCTGAGGATCGTTCACTCATGAACGTACCATTCGTTACAGGTGACGCAGAGCTCGACGCTAAGTTTGTTAAAGAGTCAACAGAGGCTGGCTTTGTTAACCTTAAGGGTCACCGTTCAGTAGGTGGTATGCGTGCTTCTATCTACAAAGCTATGCCAATCGAGGGTGTTGAGAAGCTCGTAGAGTTCATGAAGAAGTTCGAAGAAGAGAACGCTTAATCGTAACGTTAGTTTATTCTTACTTACATAAATTTATATAAAGAAGGTACTACCAATGTATAATATTCTTAA
>JAFUKO010000136.1 GCA_017473555.1 Ruminococcus sp.
CCATTCCATGACCGTGCACCCTCAGCAAACATACAAACATTGTCACCACCACGTAAGGTGCGTAACATCTCTTTAACAGTAGAAGCAGCATTTGTACCTTTTGGACGCATAATTGGCGAAAAGATGTGATCAACAAATTTAAATGCGAACTTCCATCTGGATATATGTTCACTTGCAACAAATCTGATGCTGTCTTTAAAGCTTACCCCAAGAAAAAGCGGGTCGAAATCAGTGTTATGATTTGATAAAACAATAAAGTTTTCAGGCAAATCTTTAGCGGTTTTAAAGGTGTATCCGAACTTAAGATACAAAAAAACTATAACCAGAGGACGCAATATCTTCCAGTATATTTTTTGATACTTTTTCATCTTCCCACCCCTATCCAACGTATGTAAAAATTATAACACATAGATGTTGAGTATTCAAGATTTTTATGACGCATATTAAAGTAAAAAAGCCGACCCAGTTTAACAGGTCGGCTGATTTATATTATTTAAAGTATTTTACAGCTGCTTCGAACATACGGATATCGTAATCACCAGGTACATTTTTATAAAGACCTGAACCGATACGCTCGCTGTGTCCCATTTTACCAAATACTCTGCCGTCAGGTGAAGTAATACCCTCGATAGCAAGAATAGAGTTATTAGGGTTAAAGTGTACATCAGTTGTAGCATTACCGTTTAAATCAACATACTGTGTAGCAACCTGACCATTTTCGATAAGCTGTTTAACGAGCTCGTCACTAGCCAGGAATCTACCTTCACCATGAGAAATTGGAACGTTGTAAACATCACCAACGTTAGTGAGTGATAACCAAGGTGATTTGTTTGATGCAATTCTTGTTCTTACGATTCTGCTTTGATGACGTGAAATTGTGTTAAATGTAAGGGTTGGGCAGTTTTCATCAGTATCGATAATCTTACCATAAGGTACAAGACCGAGTTTGATGAGTGCCTGGAAACCGTTACAGATACCGCACATAAGTCCATCACGGTTTTCAAGGAGGTCTGTTACACCTTCTTTAATAGCAGCATTACGGAAGAATGCAGTGATAAACTTACCACTACCATCAGGCTCGTCACCACCAGAGAATCCACCAGGGATGAATACCATCTGTGCGTCTTTGAGTGATTGAGCAAATTTCTCAACACTTGATTGAATACCGCTTGCTGAAAGGTTATTGATTACAATAATTTCAGGTTCAGCACCAGCGTCTCTTACAGCCTTTGCACTATCAAATTCGCAGTTAGTACCTGGGAAAGCAGGGATAAGAACCTTAGGCTTAGCGACCTTGATTGCTGGTGCTCCCCACTCTTTTGCCTCATAAGAGATATTTGACACTTCACTGTGCGGATGCTCGATATTACATGAGTAAACGCATTCGAGTTTATCTTCATAAATCTTTAAGAGCTTATCAACCGAAACTACCTCATCAATATAAGAGATAGCGTTATCATCAGTAACAGTGCCGATGACAGCGTCTTCTTCAACGCCAGCTTCAACCTCAAGCACAAATGCGCCGTAGTTGTATGCAAAGATATCAGCAACAGATAATTTATCATTAAACTTAAAGCCTAAGCTATTACCAAATGACATTTTCATAACAGCTTCAGCGATACCGCCAAGACCCGGTGTATAGCAAGCAACAGCTTTACCAGATCTCATAAGCTCAGTTACCTTATCAAAGAGCTTAACGAGTGACTCAGTTACAGGTAAACCGTTTTCATCAACTTCAGGTTTAAGGAAGATTACGTTGTTTGAAGCCTTCTTGAACTCAGGTGAAACTACGTCAGCAACTTTACCTGTTGTTACAGCAAATGAAACCAGAGTTGGTGGAACATCCAAGTCCTCAAATGTACCACTCATAGAGTCTTTACCGCCGATAGAACCGATGCCTAATTCTTTCTGTGCTTTAAACGCACCTAAAAGTGCAGCAAGTGGCTTACCCCAACGCTGTGCATTCTTACCAGGGCTTTCGAAATACTCCTGGAATGTAAGATATACATCTTCAAATTTCGCACCTGTAGCAATAAGTTTTGCAACAGACTCGACTACTGCGAGATAAGCACCGTGGTATGGACTCTTTTCCATGATAAACGGATTGTAACCCCAAGACATAAATGAACAATCATCAGTGTGCTTCTTTTCCACGGAAATTTTCTGAACCATACTCTGGATTGGTGTGAGCTGATTTTTACCACCAAATGGCATAAGTACAGTACCAGCACCGATCGTAGAGTCAAAACGCTCAGAAAGGCCACGTTTTGAGCACATATTGAGGTCATCAGCAACAGCACAGAGATTATCTGTAAATGTACCGGTAACCCGCTTATCAATATTCTGAACCTTAGCTGGAGCAATAGAAATGTGCTTATCAGCACCATTAGAATTTAAGAACTCACGGCTGATATTAACAATATCCTTGCCGTTCCAGTTCATAACAAGTCTAGGCTCTTCAGTAACAACAGCTACAGGGCAAGCCTGGAGGTTTTCTTCCTGAGCGAGAGCGATAAACTTCTCTACATTTTCAGGCTCGATAACTACAGCCATACGCTCCTGAGATTCACTGATAGCAAGCTCTGTTCCGTCAAGACCGTCGTATTTCTTAGGAACTGCGTTAAGATTGATATTAAGACCGTCAGCAAGTTCACCGATAGCAACAGATACACCGCCAGCACCAAAGTCGTTACAACGCTTAATGAGCTTTGTAGCCTCACTATTTCTGAATAAACGCTGTAGTTTACGTTCCTCAGGAGCATTACCCTTCTGAACTTCTGCACCGCAGGTTTCTACAGAATGTGCATCGTGCTTTTTAGATGAACCTGTAGCACCACCGATACCATCTCTACCTGTGCTACCACCAAGATATACTACGATATCACCAGGGGAAGGAACTTCACGTCTAACGTTTTCGGCAGGTGCAGCAGCAATAACTGCACCGATTTCCATACGCTTAGCTGCATAACCAGGGTGATAAATCTCGTCTACAATACCTGTAGCAAGACCAATCTTGTTACCATATGATGAATAGCCTGCAGCTGCAGTAGTAACAATCTTACGCTGCGGAAGTTTACCAGGGATTGTTTCGTTAACCGGCTTAAGCGGATCAGCGGCACCTGTAACACGCATAGCACCGTAAACATATGCACGTCCTGATAACGGGTCACGGATAGCACCACCGATACATGTAGCAGCACCACCGAATGGTTCGATTTCAGTTGGATGGTTATGAGTTTCGTTCTTGAATAAAAGTAACCATGGCTCTGTTACGCCATCAACTTCAACATCGATTTTAACTGTACAAGCATTGATTTCTTCGCTCTCGTCGAGTTTATCAAGCTTGCCGTGTTTCTTAAGATATTTAACAGCAACAGTAGCGAGATCCATCAGGCAGATAGGTTTTGTTCTGCCTAACTCTTCTCTTACTGCGATATATTCGTCGTATGCTTTCTGTAATAACTCGTCCTCAAACTTAACATCATCAATTACAGTTAAGAATGTAGTGTGACGGCAGTGATCAGACCAGTATGTATCAATCATTCTGATTTCTGTGATTGTAGGATCACGGTGCTCAGATAAGAAATACTGCTGACAGAAAGCGATATCATCAGCATCCATAGCAAGGCCGTAATCTTTAACAAACTGTTCAAGACCTGCTCTGTCAAGCTGAGTGAAGCCGTCTAAAGTAGCAACCTCTGTTGGAATTTCATAATCAGTAGCAAGAGTTTCAGGCTTTTCCATTGTAGCCTCTCTTGCTTCAACAGGGTTGATTACGTACTTCTTGATTTCAGCTATTTCAGCGTCTGTTAATGCACCATATAGAGCGTAAATCTTAGCTGAACGGATAGTAGGTCTGTCGCCCTGTGAAATAATCTGGATACACTGAGCAGCAGAGTCCGCACGCTGGTCGAACTGACCAGGTAAGAACTCAACAGCAAAAACAGTAGCATCATCAATAGCCAGATCACTGCTGATAATATCGAGCTGTGGCTCAGAAAATACTGTTTTACAAGCATAATTAAATAAATCCTCAGTGATATTCTCAACATCATAACGGTTAAAAATGCGGACATCAGTAAGGTTTTTAATTGAAAGCAGATTTACCGCTTCGTTATAGAGAGCTTTAGCCTCGTGCGCAAGCTCTTTTTTCTTTTCGACAAATACGCGATATACCACTGTTAACCCTCCTTTGCCATAAGTGCTTTTTTACCGATATCCTTACGGTAATAAGCATTCTCAAATTTAATATTTTCAACCATATTGTAAGACTTTTTGATTGCGTCTTCTAAAGTATCAGCAATTGCAGTAGCGCCAAGCACACGACCACCGTCAGTTAACAGTTTGCCGTCAGAAAGCTTTGCGCCAGCAACATAAACATTATCGTTAATATCAGCAGGAATTGTCATTTCAAAGCCTTTGTCATATGACTTTGGATAGCCATTTGATGCCATAATTACACAGCAAGCTGATTTATCAGCAAACTTAACTTCTATATCAGCGAGAGTTTCATTAGTAACAGCCTGCATAACAGTTAAAAGATCTGACTCTAAAAGTGGTAATACAACCTGAGTTTCGGGATCGCCGAAACGACAGTTATACTCTATAACCTTAGGGCCATTAGGTGTAAGCATAAGACCAAAATACAGACAACCCTTAAATGTTCTGCCCTCTGAATTCATAGCGTTCATTGTAGGGAGAAAAATCTTCTCCATACATTCTTTTGCTACAGCATCAGTATAGTAAGGGTTAGGAGCAACTGTGCCCATACCGCCTGTATTCAAACCTTCATCGTTATCAAGAGCACGCTTATGGTCCATTGATGAAACCATAGGCACAACTGTTTTACCATCAGTAAATGAAAGCACTGATACCTCAGGACCTGTAAGAAATTCTTCGATTACAACGTTATTACCGCTATCACCGAAAACCTTATCCTCCATCATAGAATGAACAGCGTCAATTGCTTCTTCCCTTGTATTTGCGATAATTACACCCTTACCAAGAGCAAGACCATCAGCTTTGATTACTGTTGGAATCGGAGCTGTCTGTAAGTATTCGATAGCTTTTTCCATATCATCGAAAACTTCATACTGAGCAGTAGGAATGTTGTATTTTTTCATAAGGTTCTTTGAGAAAACCTTACTACCCTCGATGATAGCTGCTTTTGCATCAGGACCAAAGCAAGGTATGCCCTTTTCCTGTAAAGCATCCACACAACCAAGCACAAGTGGATCATCCGGTGCGACAACAGCGTAATCGATGCTATTATCAAGAGCAAATTTAACAATATTCTCGATATCTTTAGCACCGATATTCACACAAGTTGCATCCTGAGCAATACCACCGTTACCTGGTAACGCAAAAATCTCAGTAACTTCTTTATTTTCTTTTATCTTTTTAATAATAGCATGCTCGCGGCCACCGCCGCCTACAACTAATATTTTCATAGATATACGCTTTCTAAATTAATGATGGAACATACGCATACCTGTAAACGCCATAACCATATCATATTTATCAGCACATTCGATAACTACATCGTCACGGATAGAACCGCCAGGTTCAGCAATATACTTAACACCGCTTCTGTAAGCACGCTCGATGTTATCTGAGAATGGGAAGAATGCATCAGAACCTAAAGCTACATCAGTTTTTGTAGCAAGGTATTCTTTAATTTCAGCATCTGTGAGTGGCTCAGGCTGAGTCTTAAAGTACTTCTGCCAGTTACCATCTGCACAAACATCTTCTTCATTCTTATTGATGTAGCCATCAATTACGTTATCTCTGTCAGGTCTGCCGAGTGTATCAAGGAAAGGAAGATTTAATACCTTCTCGTGCTGACGTAGGAACCAAGTGTCAGCCTTTGTACCAGCAAGACGAGTACAGTGAATTCTGCTCTGCTGGCCAGCACCAACACCGATAGCCTGTCCATCAATTGCATAGCAAACTGAATTTGACTGTGTATATTTAAGTGTGATAAGTGCAACGATAAGATCTCTTACTGCACTATCAGGTAATTCTTTATTCTGAGTAACAAGGTTTGAAAGCAATTCCTTGTTGATTTCAAAATTATTGCGACCCTGTTCAAAAGTGATACCATAAACCTGCTTGCGCTCAATAGGAGCAGGAACAAAATCAGAGTCAATTTTTACAATATTATAGTTACCCTTGCGTTTAGATTTCAAAATCTCAAGGGCTTCATCTTCGTAACCAGGAGCGATAATACCATCGGAAACTTCTCTTGCAATCATCTTAGCTGTTGTAACATCACAAACGTCTGAAAGTGCTACCCAGTCACCGAATGAACACATACGGTCAGTACCTCTTGCTCTTGCATAAGCACAAGCGAGTGGTGACTCATCAAGACCCTCGATATCATCAACAAAGCAAGCTTTCTTTAATGTGTCAGAAAGTTTGATACCAACAGCAGCAGATGTTGGGCTTACATGCTTGAATGAAGTAACAGCAGGCATATCTAAAGCTTCTTTGAGCTCTTTTACAAGCTGCCAAGCGTTAAATGCATCTAAAAAGTTAATATAACCCGGACGACCGTTAAGAATTTCAATTGGAAGCTCACTACCGTCTTCCATAAAAATCTTAGATGGCTTCTGGTTAGGGTTACAGCCATATTTTAATTCAAATTCTGTCATGATTTTCTCCTTATATTATACGTTCTTATTGATGATAATTTCAGTTGCGTCACTGCCATCGAGTGGTACGCATCTCACAAAGAGAGAAACTTTGTTGTCTTCGTTTAAGTTTGAACAGCAAAGATCAGCAAGCTCTTGTGCTGTATTAGGAAGAGTTACTTCCTCTGGTTCACCATAGAATGAAGGAATCGGATTACCATCACATTTATATGTGTGAATAAAGTGACCAATACCTGAAAGTGGCTTATAGGAATAGTAATAACGGTTGCAAACCTCAGGGTTGCCGTTAGCACTCTTCAAAATAGAGAGCTTATACGAAAAATCAGCATTAGCAAAATCGTACTCTGCGATACCCGAAATACGAGGTGTGAAGTTTGGAGCATCAGGCTCAAACTCACGAGTATTCAGCGCATCTTCAAAAGTCTTGCCATCCTTTAAGAAGTCGTAAACGGTGTTTGTCTGGTCACCATTAGTGATAACATCAACGTCACCGAGCTTTAAATATGGATTGTAGATAATCAGACTTGGGTCAGAAAGCTTTGATTCATCAAAAGCTTTTGTACGCATACCGTCTTCAAATCTCTCAAAAATTCTGTTACGGCTGTTCTCACTACGTCCCATAATGAAGTATGCGAACATAGCAGACTTACCGTCAGCAGACTTACCCATAACAATACCGCGACCAGGATATGTATTTTCTGAAAGAAGTGTTCTTAAATCAAATAATGCCATTTCTATTCACCATTCCTTAACCAATAATTTTCTTAGAAACCTGCTCAACAGCAGCAGGCAAAATCTTCCACTCTGCAAGTCGCATAACACGTTTTTGCAAAGTTTCAGGAGTATCGTCTTCTTTAATATAAACAGCTTTCTGGAGTATTATCTCTCCCCCGTCAGGTATCTCGTTAACAAAATGCACAGTGGCACCTGTAACTTTAACACCTTTTTTGAGTGCTTCTTCATGGACTTTGAGTCCGTAAAAACCTTTACCACAGAAAGAAGGAATTAGACTAGGATGAACATTTAAAATTCTATTGCTGTAACGACTTGTAAAAGACTCGCTTAAAATTGACATAAATCCTGCGAGTACTATGAGGTCTATATCATATTCGTTAAGCTTTTCGACGATCTTTTCCTCAAACTCAAGCTGAGAAGCGAAATCCTTTTTCGGCACAATGGCTGTATCGATATTCGCTTTTTCAGCTCTTTTGAGAGCGTAAGCATTGCTGTTATTAGAAATAACAAGCTTGATTTCACCGCTCTCTATAATGCCCTTTTTCTGTGAGTTGATCAATGCCTGAAGGTTTGTTCCGCCGCCTGATACAAGCACAGCGATTTTAGCTTTTCTGGACATATAATACCCCTTTGCTGTAATCAAAGATAATTAACAAATAATAATCTTATCGTCAGATTTGATAATTTCACCGATAACATAAGCGTCATCTCCGTGAGCCTTGAGAATCTCTAAAGCCTTATCAACATCCTGTGGAGCAACAACAATGCTCATACCTACACCCATATTGAATGTGTTGAACATATCACGCTCGCTGATATCACCGGTTTTAGCGAGAAGATCAAAAATCGGAAGTACTTTGACAGCACTGCGATCGATTTTTGCACCTAAACCGTCTGGAATACTGCGAGGAATGTTCTCGTAGAAGCCACCACCTGTGATGTGAGAAATACCCTTTACTTTAACTTCATCGAGAAGAGCAAGAACTGACTTCACATAAATCTTTGTCGGTGTTAAAAGTGTTTCTCCGATAGATTTACCACCAAGCTCATCGTATGTTTTGCTAAGGTCAGCGTTATCAACATCAAAAACCTTTCTTACAAGTGAAAAGCCGTTTGAGTGAACACCGCTTGATGGAAGAGCTATAACAACATCACCTTCAGCCATTGTTTTGTTATCAATCATTTTTTTCTTATCAACAATACCAACAGCAAAGCCTGCAAGGTCATAGTCATCAAGTGGCATAAGACCAGGATGCTCAGCAGTTTCTCCACCTATAAGAGCTGCACCTGACTGTACACAACCCTCAGCTACACCGCCAACAATAGTTGCGATTTTTTCAGGATAATTCTTTCCGCATGCAATATAATCAAGGAAGAAAAGCGGTTTTGCTCCACAACAGATAATATCGTTTACACACATTGCAACAGCATCAATACCGATAGTGTCATGCTTGTCCATAAGAATAGCAAGCTTAACTTTTGTGCCGCAACCGTCTGTACCTGAAACAAGCACAGGATCTTCTATATCTGTAGGAAGACCGAAGCAACCGCCAAAACCACCAACGTCATCAAGGCAACCCTCGTTGCGTGTACGTTTAATGTGGGATTTCATAAGTTCAACAGATTTGTAGCCAGCGGTAATATCAACACCCGCAGCAGCGTAACTATCTGATTTAGATTGAATATTCATAATAATTAATCCTTTCCGCTCCAACAATATGTGCAAAGGCAATCCTCAGGCAGACCGATAGCCTGGATAAGTCCTTCTAGTGACTGAAACTCTAAAGAAGCGAGACCCAATTGCTCACAGATAATCTCTCTGAGCTTTTTGCCTCTTTCTGTATTTGAGTCAGAGTATTCATTGATGTACTTCTCGCCTTCTTCGCCCTCAAGATCATAAATAACTTTTCGAGCAATTAAATCCATATCGTTGTTAGCCCTTGAAAAGTTTAAAAATTTACATCTGTACATAATTGGAGGACAAGCTGAACGCATATGTACTTCTTTAGCTCCGTTTTCATAGAGAAATTCAACAGTACCCTTAAGCTGTGTGCCTCTTACGATAGAGTCATCTACAAATAACAGTTTCTTATAACTGATAAGATCATGTACAGGGATCTGCTTCATTTTTGCAACCATATTTCTGATAGATTGATTAGAAGGCATAAAGCTACGTGCCCATGTCGGAGTGTATTTGATAAATGGTCGTGCAAAGGTTAAACCACATTCGGTTGAATAACCGATTGCGTGTGGTGTGCCAGAATCAGGAACGCCACAGATATAGTCAATATCTCCAAGCTTACCATTCTTTTTGTCATTCTGAGCCATTATTCGACCATTGATATATCTCATAACCTCAACATTGACACCCTCATAAGTTGAGTTAGGGTATCCGTAATAGCTCCATAAGAAGGAACAAACACGCATCTTTTCTCTTGCCGGAGAAAGGACCTCCATTTTTTCAGGAGAAAGTTCAACGATTTCGCCCGGGCCGAGTTCTTTTTCGTCTACATATCCAAATTTCTGATAAGCAAACGACTCAAAAGATACGCTGTAACCATCATCATTTTTACCCACAAGAACAGGGAGTCTTCCCATCTTATCTCGCGCAGCAATAATGTTACCATTATCCTTTAAAATAATAATAGATGCTGTGCCGTCAATTATTTCATGAGCGTACTTAATACCTTCTACAAAACTATCCTTAAGGTTGATAATAGCAGCCAGAAGTTCTGCCCAATTGACAGCACCACCGGTCATTGCATCAAAATGACAGCAGCCACTATTTATACATAAATCAATAAGTTCATCAGAATTATTGATAATACCAACCATACAAATGGCATATACACCAAGCTTTGAACGAATGAGCATTGGCTGTGGTGTACTATTACTAATACAACCGATTGCAGATGTACCGTGCATATCATCTAAGACATGCTCAAATTTAGCTCTGAACGGTGTGTTTTCTATATTATGAATTACTCTTTGTAAGCCAATTTCTTTATCAAAGGCAGCCATACCACCTCTGCGTGTACCTAAGTGTGAATGGTAATCAACACCGAAGAATACCTCAGGAATACAATTCTTCTTAGAGGTAATTCCGAAAAATCCTCCCATTGTAACACTCCTTTTATAAAATAAGAAAATCGTCTATTAAGCAAAGAAAAGTTCTGACAGAGTCATTGGATCAATGTATTCGCCGTTCTTGTATACACGCATATTACCGGAAGCGATTTCATCGATAAGCATTACCTTACCGTCTGGATCATAACCAAACTCAAACTTGATATCATAAAGGATAAGATCCTTTTCTTTAAGATAATCAGCAACAATACGAGTAATTTTCTGTGTCATTGCCTTAATATCTTCATACTGTTCGTCTGTCATAACACCTAAAGCTACAAGAGCATCTTTAGTTACAAGAGGATCGCCCTTAGCGTCATCCTTAAATGTCATTTCAACATACTCAGGAAGATCAGCACCATCCTCAATATAGTCACCGTAACGACGAATGAAGCTACCAACAGCTTTATGACGGCAGATAACCTCTAAGCCTTTGCCAAATACTTTTGCAGGAAGAACTTCCATAGTTGTATCCTCGAGGTTAGCATTTACATAGTGAGTTCTAATACCTGCAGCGTTGATTTTCTCAAAGAAATAGATTGACATTCTGAGGTTTACATCGCCAACACCATCAATAGTAAGACCAACAGCGTTTTCGCCTGGATCAAATACGCCGTCTTTACCTGTGCAATCATCCTTGAACTTTAAAAGGCAGTTGCCGTTTTCAAGTGAGTATACATTCTTTGTTTTACCTGTGTAGATGAGTTTCTTTTCCATGGTTTTATCTCCTTTATGTTTGATTACTTAAATATTATTCTGAAGATTTGCATCTTTTTCTAAGACAACTTTTGCGTCATTTGCACGCTTTGCGTTAAGTTTATCTGCAAGCTCTTTATCTTCAACAGCGATAATCTGTGCAGCTAAAAGTGCAGCATTAGCACCGCCGTTGATAGCAACTGTAGCTACAGGAATACCTGTAGGCATCATGACTGTAGAAAGTAAAGCGTCCATACCATCAAGTACAGAAGATTTACAAGGGATTCCGATTACAGGAAGTGTAGTGTTAGCAGCCACTGCACCTGCAAGATGAGCCGCCATACCTGCTGCACAAATAAGAGCTCCAAAACCGTTTTCTCTCGCAGAAACAGCAAAATCGTGAGCTTCGACAGGTGTTCTGTGTGCAGAATAAATATGCACTTCATATGGAATCTCAAGTTCTTTTAAGACGTTTACTGCTTTTTCAATGATAGGTAGATCACTGTCACTACCCATAATAATTCCAACCTTTTTCATCATATACCTCCTAAAAAAATATATAAGGGCACACAACATTAAAGTTGTGTGCCCAGACGGTCGGCTAATTGCTTTATGTCATGCTCCTTTGTGGTGCTCCACTTAACTCCGTCAGTAACATAACAGCAATATTGATTACATAAAAAATGTACCATTTAAGTACCTTTTTGTCAAGGCACACACTAACCAAAAAATGTCGTTAAATATCAGCTTTTGTTTCGCAATATAAGCAACGATAAACCTTCTCTTCTTTATCTGTAAGTAAAAACACATGCTCTATCTCCTGTTCAACAGAAGTGATGCATCTTGGGTTCTTACATTTAATAACATTCTTAAGCTTTAAAGGCATATCGATGCTGAGCTTCTCTTTAAGCACACCATCTTTAATAACATTGATAGTAGCTTTAGGGTCAACAAAACCTACTACATTGAAATCAATCGGATGCTCTGAATCGATTTTTATGATGTCCTTCTTGCCCATTTTAGCACTGTTAACATTCTTAATAATAGCAACTGGACAATCAAGCTTATCGAGTTCGAGAAGATTGTAAAGTCTGAAAGCAAGTCCGGCAGTAATATGGTCAATAACTATACCATTCTGAATAGCATCTACTTTCATTTTCCTGCCTCCTCTAATAATTTAAGAATAAGCGCCATACGCATATATTTACCGTTAAGCACCTGCTTGAAATAACAAGCACGAGGATCATCATCAACAGCAACGCTGATTTCATTAACTCGTGGGAGCGGATGCATGATACAGAGGTCCTCTTTAGCATTTGTAAGCTTCTGAGGATCAAGGATGTAGCTATCCTTAAGTCTTAAGTAATCCTCTTCGTTGAAGAATCGCTCACGCTGTACACGTGTCATATAAAGCACATCAAGTTGTGGCATAACTTCCTCAAGCTTAGTTGTCTGAATGTATGGGATGTTGTTAGGAACAAGTACATTCTTTTTAATATAACTTGGAACCTTTAATTCTTCTGGCGAAATAAGAACAACAGTAATACCTGTATAGCGTGACAATGCGTTAATAAGGGAATGAACAGTTCTGCCAAATTTGAGGTCACCACAGAAACCGACTGTAAGGTTGTCAAAACCACCTTTTTCTCTGTATATAGTGAGAAGATCAGCGAGAGTCTGTGTCGGATGGTTATGACCACCATCACCCGCGTTGATAACAGGAATAGTTGCGTTTCTGGATGCAACGTATGGTGCACCCTCTTTTGGATGACGCATTGCGATAATATCCGCATAACAGCTGATAGTTTTAGCAGTATCGGCAACACTTTCACCTTTTGCAGCAGATGAGCTGTTTGCCTCACTGAAACCGATTACATTACCACCGAGCTCGTACATAGCTGCTTCAAAACTGAGTCTTGTACGAGTTGATGGTTCAAAGAATAATGTAGCAAGCTTTTTACCTTTACAGCTTTCAGCGTATTTCTGAGGATTATCAATGATATCACAAGCAACTGATATCATCTCATCGATTTCCTGCGGAGTAAGGTCTATTATATCAATTAGACTTCTCATATTACTCACCTGCGTTGATCCAACTTTCGTCTGATGGGTTATTTCTGAAAGAAATAAGTTTTACGATATCTTCGCTCTTAATGTAGCCTTCTTCAGCTGCTACTTCAGCGATAACATCAAAGTTAGTGAGAGAAACATTCTTAACATCAGCAGAAGCAAGTCTTTCAAGACCTTTTTTCATACCATAAGTAAAGATGCTTACGATACCTAAAACTTCAGCACCAGCTTCTCTTAATACGTTAACAACCTCAAGTACAGAACCTCCTGTTGAAATCAAGTCTTCAACAACAACAACCTTCTGACCTTTTTCGAGTTTACCCTCAATCTGATTCGGTCTGCCGTGGTCTTTAGCACCTGAACGAACATAGCCCATAGGCATATCCATAAGATGAGCAGTGATAGCTGCATGAGCGATACCTGCAGTTGATGTACCCATAAGCACCTCTGCCTCTGGATAGTGCTCTTTAATAAGTGTAGCAAGACCATTCTCAACATCATTTCTTACTTCAGGAGCAGAAAGTGTAAGACGGTTGTCACAGTAAACAGGGCTTTTGATTCCTGATGCCCATGTAAATGGCTCTTCCGGTCTGAAAAATACAGCTTTAATCTTAAGTAAATCCTTAGCAATTAACTTTTCCATATCGATATCTCCTTTAAATTAGTCAACAAATTCAGCGATGCAACGATTATATGCAGCAACAGGATCTTCAGCAGCAGTGATAGGACGACCAACTACAATGTAGTCAGAACCGATTTCTTTAGCCTGTGCAGGTGTCATAACACGCTTCTGGTCACCAATATCGCCATCAGCAAATCTTACACCAGGAGTTACTGTCAAGAACTCTTTGCCACATGTATCGTGAACCTTCTGAGCCTCGAGTGGTGAACACACAACGCCATCAAGACCAGCTTTCTTAGCATTTGATGCATAGTGCATAACAACCTTGTCGATAGGCTCGTTGATGAGAAGGTCTTCTTCCATGCTCTGCTGATCTGTAGAAGTGAGCTGAGTTACAGCGATGAGAAGTGGACGTGTGCCATCAGGACGTGTAAGACCTTCTAGTTCACCTTCCATCATACGACAAGTACCACCAGCGTGTAGGTTTGTCATATCTACATCAAGGTTTGACAGAACAGCCATAGACTTATTAACTGTGTTAGGAATATCGTGGAGCTTTAAATCAAGAAAAATCTTGTGACCACGCTTCTTGATTTCCTTAACAATCTGCGGACCTTCAGCATAGAAAAGCTCCATACCAATTTTCACGAAAGGTTTCTTGTCTGTGAACTTATCAAGAAAACTAAAACAAGCCTCAGCACTTGAAAAGTCACATGCAATGATTACGTCTCTGCCCATTACTTAACTCCTCCTATGATTTCATTTAAATTATTTATGTTATATTTATCCATTACCTGTGGTAATTTTTCGATTATGTCTTTACAAACATAAGGATCAACAAGATTTGCTGCACCAATCTGTACTGCGGTAGCACCTGCAAGCATCATTTCTATAACATCTTCGGCAGATGATACACCACCCATACCAATAACTGGGATATTAACAGCGTTTGCAACCTGGTATACCATTCGAAGTGCAACAGGGAAAATCGCAGGTCCTGAGAAACCGCCCATTTTATTTGCTATAACAGGCTTTTTAGTACGAAGGTCGATTCTCATACCAAGCATTGTGTTTATAAGGCTGATAGCATCAGCACCGGCTTCTTCAACAGCTTTTGCTATAGCAACGATATCTGTTACATTTGGTGAAAGTTTTACGATTACAGGTTTCTTTACAGCTTCTTTAACAGCCTTTGTAATTAAAGCGGCATTGTCCGGACAAGTACCAAATGCAATACCACCACCATGTACATTAGGACAACTAATGTTAACTTCGATCCATCCGACCTGCTCCTGCTCATCAAGTTTCTTAGCTGTGTATACATATTCATCAACAGAAAATCCGCCGACGTTAGCCATTACCTTTTTATCAAAACACTCTTTGAGTTTTGGTAATTCTTCAGCTATGACTTTTTCAACACCAGGGTTCTGTAAGCCGACAGCATTGATCATACCACTGTAACATTCAGCAATTCTAGGTGTAGGATTACCGAAACGAGGATCCTTAGTGGTTCCTTTAAAAGAAAATGTTCCTAAAATATTGATATCGTAAAGGTCAGCGTACTCATAGCCGTAACCAAAAGTACCGCTTGCAGGAATAATAGGATTATCGAGTTCTATACCACAGAGGTTTACATTCAATCTTCCCATAATATTTCCTCCTTTAACATAACCGGGCCATCTTTACAGATACGCTTGTAACCTGTGATTGTCTTACAAGAACAACCCATACAAGCACCAAAGCCGCATCCCATACGCTCTTCGAAGCTCATCTGACCTGATGTATCTGTTGCTTTATAAACAGCCTTGAGCATCGGTTCAGGACCACAAGTGAAGAAATGGTCGTAATTCTCAGGTAGTGCATCAGTAACAAAACCTTTGATGCCGTAGCTACCGTCAACTGTAGTTACTTTCACATCAGCACCCAAAGCCTTGAAATCGTCTTCACAGAAAACTTCGTCTTTAGTGTTAAAGCCAAGTACAACTGAAACCTTCTTACCTTCTGAGATAAGAGTTTTAGCAAGCATATAAAGTGGTGGTACACCAACGCCACCACCGAGAAGCACAGCGTGCTCCTTGCAAAGAGAAGTATCGTAGCCGTTGCCTAGTCCTGTGAGAACATCGAGATTCTCACCGACTTTCATCTGAGACATCAGCTCAGTACCACGTCCAACCACCTTATAGATGATTGTAACGCTTTCATCATCTCTATCAAAAACCGAGATAGGTCTGCGTAAGTATAAACCGTCAAGTTTAATATTGATAAACTGACCCGGTGCAGTGATGTCTGACACATCACCGCACAGTATCATTTTGAATACATTTGAAGTCAAAGCAGTATTTTCTGCAATCTTAAAAATACCTTGTTTCATTATCTCACCTTATTTAGCATCAATAGTAGAAACTTTAATTGTAATTTCTTCAAGTACATCAAGGAGAATCTTAACTGTATCAAGTGAAGTGTAAAGTGCAACACCATTTTCAACGGCACAACGGCGGATAACAGAACCGTCATCGTTATGGTTACCACTCATTACAGCACGAGTGTTGATTACACAACTTACGTAACCGGCACGGATTGAATCAAGAATCTCGTCGCAACCCTCAGAAATCTTACCTCTGATCTTTGTACGGATACCGTTATTCTTTAAGAATGTAGCAGTACCGATTGTCGCTTCGATATTAAAGCCCATATCATAGAAGCGACGAACAAGTGGAAGTGCCTCTTCCTTATCCTCATCAGCGAGTGTTACAAGAACCGTACCGTAGTTCTGAATGTTAGTACCGCCTGCGATAAGTGCTTTGCACATTGCACGATGGAGTTTATCGTCATAACCGATAGCTTCACCTGTAGACTTCATTTCTGGTGAGAGGTATGCGTCAAGACCCTTAATCTTATTGAATGAGAATACAGGCACCTTAACATAATAACGATCTTTCTCCTGTGGATAAAGGTCAAAGATACCCAACTCCTTAAGACTCATACCGAGGATAACCTCTGTCGCAATATCAGCAAGTGAGTAACCTGTTGCTTTTGAAAGGAATGGTACTGTACGAGAAGAACGTGGGTTAACCTCAATGATATAAACATCATCGTTACCATCAACGATGAACTGGATGTTGTAAAGACCCTTGATGTCAATACCTAAACCGAGCATCTTTGTGTATCTTAAAATTGTACCCTTTACTTTATCTGAAATGCTGTATGCAGGATATACGCTGATTGAGTCGCCACTGTGGATACCTGTACGCTCAACAAGCTCCATAATACCAGGAACGAATACATCTCTGCCGTCGCAGATAGCGTCAACCTCAACCTCTTTACCCTGTAAATATTTATCAACAAGTACAGGCTTATCTTCATCGATTTCAACAGCTGTCTTAAGGTAATGTCTTAACTGATCATCGTTAGCAACAATCTGCATAGCACGACCACCGAGTACGAAACTTGGTCTTACAAGTACAGGATAGCCGATTTCTTTAGCGGCGTTGATACCATCTTCGATATTAGTTACAGCAACACCCTGTGGCTGTGGGATGTTGAGCTCTTTGAGAATCTTCTCGAAAGATCCTCTGTCCTCAGCTCTGTCAATGGCTTCACAATCTGTACCGATAATCTTAACTCCACGCTTCATAAGTGGATCAGCAAGGTTGATAGCTGTCTGACCACCTAATGATACGATAACACCCTCTGGCTTTTCGAACTCAATGATGTTCATAACATCTTCAGGTGTGAGTGGCTCAAAGTAGAGCTTATCAGCAGTTGTATAGTCTGTAGAAACTGTTTCAGGGTTGTTGTTGATAATGATAGCCTCATAGCCTGAACGCTTGATTGTTGTTACCGCGTGTACTGTAGAGTAGTCAAACTCAACACCCTGACCGATACGGATAGGACCAGCACCAAGAACTACAATCTTTTTCTTATCTGTCAGTATTGAAGCATTGTCGCCTGAATATGATGAATAGAAATATGGAATGTAAGCATTTGTATGGCATGTATCAACCATTCTAAACGCCGGGAACATCTTGTTCTCTCTTCTGAGATTGTAAATATCAAGTTCGTTACAGTTCCAGAGCATAGCAATAAACTTATCACCAAAGCCCATAACCTTAGCTTCTCTGAGAACATCAACGTCGTTTACGTTAGCTTTAAGCTTGTTCTCCATCTCTACAATATTTTTAAATGCTTCGATGAAGTATGGTGTAATCTTTGTTACATCATGGATTTTCTCAACAGATTCGTTTCTTCTTAAAAGTTCACAGACAGCGAAAATGTTGTCGTCCTTAAACTCCTTAATATAAGCATAAAGTTCATCATTTGACTTATCAGAGAACTTTGCCATATAGAAGTGGCAAACACCTGTTTCCAGTGAGCGAACAGACTTGAGTAAGCACTCCTCGAGGTTTGAGCCGATGCCCATAACCTCACCAGTAGCCTTCATCTGTGTGTCAAGTGTATTGTAAGCTGTAGTAAATTTATCGAACGGGAATCTTGGGAGCTTTGCAACAATGTAATCAAGGCGTGGCTCAAATGATGCATTTGTATTAGCAATTTCGATATCACGAAGAGCCATACCCATAGCAATTTTAGCAGTTACTCTAGCGATAGGATAACCTGAAGCTTTTGAAGCAAGAGCTGATGAACGAGAAACTCGTGGGTTAACCTCGATAAGGAAGTATTCACTTGAGTGTGGATTGAGAGCAAACTGAACGTTACATCCACCCTCTATTTTAAGCTCACGGATAATCTTAATAGCGCTATCGTTGAGCATCTTTAAATCATGGTCATTAAGTGTGAGAATTGGAGCAACAACCATTGAGTCACCTGTATGAACACCGACAGGGTCGATGTTTTCCATACCGCAGATTGTAATAGCTGTATCTTCAGAGTCACGCATAACCTCGAACTCGATTTCTTTGTAACCCTTTACACTCTTTTCGATAAGAACCTGATGAACAGGTGAAAGTTTGAAAGCGTTAAGACCGATTTCTACGAGGTCTGTTTCATTGTAAGCAAAACCACCGCCTGTACCGCCAAGAGTGAACGCTGGGCGAAGAACTACAGGATATCCGATACGCTCAGCTGCAGCCTTAGCTTCCTCGATGTTATAAGTAATCTCAGAAGGAATAACAGGCTCACCTATAGACTCACAAAGCTGTTTGAACAAGTCACGGTCCTCAGCACGTTCAATACTCTCTGAACTTGTACCTAAAAGCTCTACGCCACATTCCTTGAGTACACCTTTTTTCTCAAGCTGCATTGCAAGGTTAAGACCTGTCTGTCCACCAATACCAGGAACGATTGCGTCTGGTCTTTCGTGACGTAAAATCTTAGCTACATACTCAAGTGTGAGAGGTTCCATGTAAACTTTGTCTGCGATTGTAGTATCTGTCATAATTGTCGCAGGGTTAGAGTTTACGAGTACAA
>JAFUKO010000011.1 GCA_017473555.1 Ruminococcus sp.
GACAAACTCCGCTAGATTCTGGATATGGCTTACACTGGCAACCGGTGTAAATAATCCTAAACATAAACGCATATATGAAACTTACGACAGCATTGCTGATTTTTACAACGGTGGTGTGTATGAATGGCGTTTGTGCGGAATTTTTTCACCTAAGGATATCGACTCACTTGAAAATACCAGACTTTCACAAGCGGATGAGGTTATTGCTAAATGCAAGAATCTTGGGCACGATGTTATTTGTATTGACGACCCTGAGTATCCACAGAAGCTAAAGGATATTTATGCTCCTCCGTGTGTTTTGTATGTGTGGGGTAAGCTGCCGGATATTGACGATAGACTCAGTATTGCTATGGTAGGCACAAGAAACGCTACACAGTACGGAGTTATGGCTTCACATACACTTTCTGCCAGCCTATCTAAATTGGGAGTAGTTATTGTAAGCGGTGGTGCTTTAGGTATAGACAGTGCATCGCACACTGGAACACTCGAAGCAGGTGGTACAACAATCTGCGTGTTAGGGTGTGGAATTGACCACAGGTATCTTATGTCTAACGCATCTATGCGTAGAAATATTGCGTCAACTGGTACAGTGATTTCTGAATATCCACCTGGAACACAGTCGTATCCGTCGAATTTTCCTGTCAGAAACCGAATTATTTCAGGATTGAGTGATGGCGTAATCGTAGTTGAAGCTGATGCTAAAAGCGGTTCTCTTATTACTGTTAACCACGCACTTGAACAGGGCAGAGAAGTATTTGCCGTAATGGGGAATATCAACTCCAGGTATTCTACCGGAACCAATAAAATGATTAAAGACGGAGCAACTCCTGTTACTTCGTACATGGATGTTATAGAAGCTTTCCCAAATTATCATATAACTTCTGATGAAGATGATAAGACTGAACCGGAATATTCAGGACAGAATAACTCTGAAATAAATAAAGAACCTGTGTTACATAGAGAAGATCTGGATTTATCTGATACAGTAAATCTTGTGTACAAATGTATAGGCAACGAGCCTGTACACATAGATCAGATTGTTATTAAAACAGGTTTGCCTGTCAGTAAGGTGCTTCAATCACTGACAGAACTCGAAATACTTGCACTTATATCATGCCAACAAGGCAGATTATATAAATTAGCTTGATTTTTTAGGAGGACAAAAATGTCTAATCTTGTAATCGTTGAGTCTCCTGCTAAAGCAAAGACTATCAAAAAGTATCTGGGTAAGGACTTTGATGTTGTTGCATCTATGGGACACGTCAGAGATCTCCCTTCAGCAAGACTCAGTGTTGATATCAACAATGATTTTGCTCCGAGATATGAGATTATAAAAGGTAAAGAAAAGCTTGTTGACGAGCTTGTTGAATTATCAAATAAAAGCGAAAATGTCTATCTTGCAACTGACCCTGATAGAGAGGGCGAAGCAATTTCATGGCATCTTGCATATTTACTAAATCTTGATTTAGATAAGACAAACAGAGTTGAATTTAACGAAATTACAAAGAACGGTATCGCTAATGGTATGGCTAACCCACGTTCCATTAACATCGATCTTGTTAACGCACAGCAGGCAAGACGTATTTTAGACAGATTGGTTGGTTATAAACTCAGTCCTTTTGTATCTCAGAAGATTCACAGAGGTCTTTCTGCTGGTAGAGTTCAGTCTGTAGCAGTAAGAATTGTTGTGGACAGAGAACTCGAAATCAGAGCGTTTAATCCTGAAGAATATTGGACAATCGATACAAAGCTTATACCAAAAGGATCACGCAAGTCTTTCTCAGCGTCGCTTTACGGAACCGAGGAAGGTAAGCTGAAAATCAATTGTAAGGAAGAGGCAGACAAGGTTATATCTGACTTGGATGGTGCGGATTTTGTTATCACTAAGGTTAAGAATTCCACCAGAAAGAAGTCGCCTGCACCTCCGTTTATTACATCAACATTACAGCAGGAAGCTTCCCGTAAACTTGGTTTCCAGTCTAGAAAAACAATGAAAATAGCTCAGGAGCTTTACGAAGGTGTTGAGATTGAGGGTATCGGTGCAATCGGTCTTATCACTTATATGCGTACTGACTCTTTGAGAATTTCTAACGAAGCTGTAAATGAGGCTTCAAAGTATATTTTAGATAATTACGGCGATAAGTATTTACCGTCAAAGCCTAGATTCTTTAAATCACGTTCAAATGCTCAGGATGGTCACGAAGCTATCAGACCTTCAACACCATCACTTTCACCAATCTCAATTAAGTCCAGTTTGTCAACTGACCAGTACAAACTTTATAAGCTTATCTGGGAGCGTTTTATGGCATCTCAGATGGCTGATTGTATCCAGAAAACTACCCAGGCTGATATCACAGCTAATGGATATATTTTCAAGGCTTCAGGATACAAGGTTGACTTTGATGGTTTTACAACTTTATATACAGAGGGAAAAGACGAGGAGCAGGAAAAGGAAACACAGCTTCCACCACTTGAGAACGGTATAACATGCAAGGTGAAGGATATTGCTCAGAATCAGCACTTCACTCAGCCACCTGCAAGATTTACCGAAGCTTCTCTCATTAAAGCTATGGAAGAATACGGCATTGGTCGTCCGTCAACATACGCTGCAACAATCTCGACAATTACCAGCAGAGAGTATGTTAAGCGCGAGAGCAAGATGCTCATTCCAACAGAGCTTGGTGAAACTCTGGCTCAGCTTATGAAAGAGCGTTTCCCTAAGATTGTTAATGTTAAGTTTACTGCTCAGATGGAACAGGATCTCGATACTGTTGAGAGCGGTGACGTTGAATGGGTTAAACTTCTTGATCAGTTCTACGCTGATTTTGATAAAACCTTAAAGAAAGCAAAAACCGAAATGGCTGGCGTAAAACTTCAGCTTAAAGAGGACGAAACCGATATTGTCTGCGAAAAATGCGGCAAGAAAATGGTAGTCAAGGTTGGCCGTTACGGTAAGTTTATTGCTTGTCCTGGTTATCCGGAATGTAAAAATGTTAAAAAATATGTTGAAGAGGCAGGTACTACATGTCCTAAATGCGGTGGTAACGTTATCATCAAGCGTACCAAGAAGGGCAAAGTTTTCTATGGATGCAGCAACTACCCTGATTGTGACTTTGTGTCATGGTACGAGCCTGTAGCTGAGAAATGTCCTCAGTGCGGCGATATCCTCTTCAAGAAGAAAGGTAAAAAAGCTTCACTTTTCTGCCAAAGAGAAGGCTGTGGCTATAAGAAATAATGACTGTAAATGTCTTTGGAGCTGGTCTTGCAGGATGTGAGGCAGCTTATCAACTAGCAAAACGCGGTATTAAAGTCAGACTTTATGATATGAAACCGCACAAAAAAACTCCTGCACATAGTAGCGAGAACTTTGCTGAGCTTGTGTGTTCCAATTCACTCAAAGCCAAACGTGTTGAGTCTGCTGCAGGACTGTTAAAAGAAGAGATGCGTCAGCTTGACTCCTTGCTTGTTAAGTGTGCTGACCAGTGTGCTGTGCCTGCAGGTGGAGCACTTGCTGTTGATAGAGAACAGTTTTCTCTTCTTGTAACTGAATATATAAAGAATCATGAAAACATTGAGTTTATCAGCGAAGAGGTTACGTCTATTCCTGAAAATGAGATTTCTGTTGTTGCAACAGGTCCGTTGACATCTGATTCTTTGTCAGCATATATAGGGGATAAATTCGGCAAGCATTTATCATTTTATGATGCTGCAGCACCAATCGTCAGTGCAGATAGCGTTGATATGGAACACGCTTTCTTTGAATCACGTTACGGCAAAGGCGACGGTGATGACTATCTCAATTGTCCTATGAACAAGGAGGAATATGAGATATTCTACGATGCCCTTGTTAATGCAGAACGTGCACCTGTGCACGATTTTGATGTAAGAGATCCTAAGGTGTATGAAGGATGTATGCCGATTGAGGTGCTTGCACAACGTGGTGTTGACACTATTCGTTTTGGTCCGATGAAGCCTGTAGGTCTTAGAGATCCTAAAACAGGACACAGACCTTGGGCTGTTTTACAGCTTCGCAAAGAAACCGCAAGCGGCGAGATGTACAATCTTGTCGGTTTTCAGACAAACCTTAAGTTTTCTGAGCAAAAACGTGTTTTCGGTTTGATTCCTGCTTTAAAGAATGCTGAATACCACAGGTACGGTGTTATGCACAGAAACACCTTTATCGATTCACCTAGATTATTGAATTCTGATTTTTCCGTGAAATCAAATAACAACATCTTTTTTGCTGGTCAGATAACAGGTGTTGAGGGGTATATGGAGTCTGCGTCATCTGGTCTTATGGCGGGTATCAATGCTTATTTAAGAGCTACAGAAAAGGATACCGTTACTTTGCCATGTGACACTATGATAGGTTGTTTGAGTAGATACATAAGCGATGAAAGTGTAGATTATTTTCACCCTATGGGAGCGAAATTTGGTGTATTACCGGCACTTTTAGACAGACCAAGGGATAAAGCTCTGCGTGGTGCTATGTATGCTCAGCGTTCGCTATGCAGTTTAAGTAAGTTTATAAATGATAAGGATATATAAAGAGGTAAAGGTATGAACATTATTGTAGATGCTTTCGGTGGAGATAATGCACCGTTAGAAATAATTAAGGGTTCTATTGATGCCAAAAATGAATACGGCGTTGATATTACACTTGTTGGTAACGAAGAGATAATTAAAAATGTTGCTAAAGAAAACGAAATCAACATCGAAGGTGTAAAGATTGTTCATGCTGAGTCTGTGATTTCTCAGAATGAAGCTGGTACTGAGGTTGTCAAGTCTAAGAAAGACAGTTCTATGGCTGTTGGCCTTAAAATGCTTCATGACGGAGAGGGAGATGCATTTGTATCAGCAGGCAACAGTGGTGCAATCTGCGTTGGTGCTACCTTGATTGTAAAGCGTATCAAAGGTATTAAGCGTCCTGGTTTTGCACCTGTTATACCTACACTTGAGGGTAATATGATGCTCATTGACTGTGGTGCGAACGTTGAGTGTAAACCACAGATGCTTTTACAGTTTGGTGTTATGGGCTCTATTTATATGGAAAAAGTTATGGGTATAAAGAACCCTAGGGTAGGTCTTGCAAATGTTGGTACAGAGCCACACAAGGGCGGAGAACTCCAGCTTAAGACCTATGAGTTGCTTGAGAAATCCAAGTTAAACTTCATTGGTAATATTGAGGGCAGAGATGTTCCTGTTGGAGGATGCGAGGTTTGCGTTTCTGATGGATTTACCGGAAATCTTATCCTGAAGACATTTGAAGGTGTTGCCGGTGCTCTTATGAGTAAAATCAAAGGTGTATTCAACAAAAACCTTAAAACTAAGCTTGCCGCTGCAATGGTTTATTCAGATCTTAAGGAAATGAAAAAATCTATTGACTACAATGAGTTTGGCGGTGCTCCGATTATTGGTTGTGCTAAACCAGTGTTTAAAGCTCATGGTAGTGCAAATGCCAAGACTTTTAAAAATGCAATAAGACTAACAAAAGAGTATGTAGAAAACAATGTTGTAGAGGAAATTTCTGCAGCACTCAAAGAGTTTAACGAGGGAGAATAACATCCTATGGATGAACTTCAAAAGAAAATTTCGTATCAATTTAATAATACTGATTTGCTCAAAGAGGCACTTACACACTCATCTTACGCTAACGAACAGCACAGAAAACTCAAATGCAACGAAAGACTTGAGTTTTTAGGTGATGCAGTGCTTTCTATAGTGGTATCCGATTATATTTTCGCTAATTGTCCGAAACTTCCTGAGGGCGAGCTGACTAAACTTAGAGCATCACTTGTGTGCGAAAAAAGTCTGTTTAAGTTTGCTAAAGAGCTTGGACTCGGCGAGCATTTACTGCTTAGCCATGGAGAAAAGAGGAGTGGCGGTGCTAACAGAGCATCAATTTTAGCAGATGCGTTTGAAGCGGTTATCGCTGCAATATACCTTGATGGTGGTATCGAACCTGCCAGAAAACATATTTTGCGTTTTGTTGTTCCTGAAATAGAGCAGAGAAGAACCACGGCATTTAAAGACTATAAAACAGCTCTCCAGGAGATCATTCAGAAAAATCCGGGAGAAACTCTTGAATACATACTTGTTGGTTCAAGTGGACCTGACCACGACAAGCATTTTAAGGTTGAAGTGCACCTTAACAGTAATGTTATCGGTCGTGGCGGTGGTAAGAGTAAAAAAGAAGCTGAACAGCAGGCTGCAAGAGAAGCTTTGGAGTTGATGGGTTATTAAACACTCTAACGTTGCTATTTTTGTACCACACAACGGATGTCCGCACCAGTGCAGCTTCTGTAATCAGAAAAGCATAGTAGGACAGGCGTACCAGCCAACAACAAGCGATATTGTGTCAGCGATTGAAATCGCAATTAATTCTCTTAAAGAAAATACAGTTGATGCTGAGATAGCTTTCTTCGGTGGTAGTTTTACCGCTATCGACAGGGAATATATGCTTTCACTACTTGAAGCAACCGTACCATATATCGATAGATTTAAGGGTATACGTATTTCTACCAGACCCGACTATATAAACGAAGAAATACTTTCTGTTCTTAAAAAATACAAAGTTACTGCTATAGAGCTTGGAGCTCAGTCGATGGATGATCAGGTGCTCAAAGCTAATAACCGTGGGCATAATAGTGATGATGTAGTTAAAGCATCTCATCTTATTAAGAAATACGGCTTTTCGCTTGGGCTCCAGATGATGACTGGACTTTATAAATCTACATATGAAGCTGAGATGGATACAGCTTTAAAATTCATCTCTTTAAAGCCTGACACCGTGAGGATTTATCCTACGGTTATTATGAAGAATACAGAACTTGAGAGTTTATATAGAGAAAATGAGTATATTCCTTATAGCTTTGAAGATACTGTTGATTTATGCGCAAGGCTTTTGAGTATGTTTGATGAGCACAACATTTCAGTTATACGATTAGGGCTACACCATAGTGAAAGTCTCCAAAATGATATGGTAGCAGGTGTGTATCATCCTGCGTTTCGCGAATTGTGCGAAAGCAAAATTATGCTAGATAAGGCTTTAAGACTACTTAAAGAAAACAAAGTAGATAACAGATGCGAAATAATGGTTTCGCCGTCTTGTATTTCTAAAATGATAGGAAATAAAAGGTCTAATATATTTAGACTTAATGAGTTAGGATATAATGTTAAGATTATTCAGAGCAACGATATTCCATATATGGAGGTCGCTTTGAATAGATAAGGGGTAAACTATGCTCTTAAAATCACTTGAGCTACAGGGATTTAAAACCTTTCCTGATAAAACTAAATTAACCTTTGATAAAGGTATTACTTCTGTTGTTGGACCTAATGGTTCAGGCAAAAGTAACATCAGTGACGCTATTCGCTGGGTACTTGGTGAACAGGCACCAAAATCACTTCGTTGTTCAAAAATGGAAGATGTTGTCTTTAATGGTACCGATACAAGAAAACGTCAGGGATATGCAGAGGTTACACTTACTATCGACAATAAAGACAGAGTGCTTCCGTTTAATGGTGATGAAGTTGCTGTTACCAGAAGATATTATAGAAGCGGCGATAGCGAATACCTTATAAACAAAGCGTCTGTTAGACTTAAGGATATCCACGAGCTGTTTATGGATACCGGTCTTGGTAGAGATGGTTACTCGATGATAAGTCAGGGTAAGATTGACTCCATTGTCGCATCAAAAAGTGAAGACAGACGTGAGATTTTTGAAGAAGCAGCCGGTATCTCCAGATACAGATACAGAAAAAACGAAGCAGAAAGAAAGCTTGTACATACTGAAGAAAACCTTGTCAGACTGCGTGACATTGTAACCGAGCTTGATGATCGTATCGGACCACTTGAAACACATTCTAAGAAAGCACAGGCTTTTTTGGAGTACAGCGGTGAGAAACGTGGTCTTGAAATCGCTTTATGGTTAGATACTCTTGACAGATCTTCCGCTGTTTTAAAAGATCATGAGGATAAAATCGCTGTTTCTAAAAATCAGTACGAAGAAGCTGAACGTGTTCTTGATGAGATTGCTAAAGAAACTGAGGAGATTTATCTCCAAAATGGTTCTTTGCTGACTAAGATTGAAGAAATACGTCAGAATATAACCCAGAGTGAGGGAGAAATCAGCTTTCATAAATCAAGTGTTTCTGTAGCTGAAAACGATATTCTTCATAACAATGAAAATATTGAACGTATCAAGGGTGAGATTGAAAAAGCAGAGAACTCACATACTGATATTCAACAGGAAATAGAAAAGAAAAATAATGAAATATCACAGTTTGATGCTCAGATTCAAGATTTACAAAAGGAATATGACAAAACTGCTGATGAGTTAAATAACATAAACACTGATTCGAGCAGAAGTAGCGAACAGTTACAGCAACTTTCTGCAAAAATTGCATCACTTTCTGCTAAATCAGCTGATGCTCGTGTTACAGATATGACATGTGCATCAACAATTCTGGAGCTTGAAAACAGAATTTCTAATCTTCGAGAAAGCGTCAGTGCAAAACGTGAACAGCTTTCTGATTTAGAGGATATGAAAGTGGAGTTTGACAGCAGAGTTAAGACAAATTCTCAGAAAGTTGATTCTCTGAATAACAGCATCAAAGGTCTTGAAATTAAGATTTCATCACGTGCTAAAAAGCGTGATGAGTTAAGAGTGACCGCTGATAATCTGATGCTGGATGCTCAGGAGAAGGCTCGAAGAGCTAAACTTCTTGAAGACCTGTCTGCAAACTATGAGGGCTTTTATAATAGTGTAAAAGTTATTATGAAAGAGGCAAAAAAAGGTACAGTGTCCGGTATTTGCGGACCAGTATCACAGCTTATTAAAGTTCCGTCACAATACAATGTAGCTATGGAAGTTGCACTAGGGGGTAAGATGCAAAACATCGTTACTCTCACTGACGAGGATGCAAAACGTGCTATCAGAACCCTAAAACAGCTTGATGCTGGTAGAGCGACATTTTTACCAATTACTACTATCAAAGGAAGAGCTCTTGACGAAAAAGGTTTAGATGATTGTTATGGCTATATTGGTATAGCATCCGATCTGTGCTCTTGTGATAAGAAATACGAAAATATAAAATCTTCGCTCTTAGGTAAGATTGTTGTTGTAGAAGATCTTAACTGTGCTGCTACTATTGCTAAAAAGTACGGATACAGATTTATGATTGTTACACTTGACGGTCAGGTTATTAACGCCGGCGGTTCATTCACCGGTGGTTCAATGAACAAAAAGTCAGGCTTACTTTCTCGTGAAACTGAGATTACATCACTGAAAAAGAAAGCTGAAGAATTATCTAAAAAGGCTGATGAAGCTAAAGCTGAGTTTTTACATGCTCAAGAGTCTTTTGGCAAGTGTGAAGCAGAGCTTTTAGGTAGCAGAGCTGATCTTTCACTTGCTCAGCAAGAACTTGTTAAAGCTCAGACTGAATACACAGCTTGTGTTAATGAATTGAATAACCTTAGAATTACTGTTGAGGAAATTGATAAAGAGATTACTGAATCAACCACAAAGATTGAATCTCAGAAAGTTAAAATGCAGGAAGCCAAGGTTGTTCTTGAACAATATTCTGCTGAAATTGATGCTACTGATTTACAGATCAGTACATTGTCAGGTGATAAAGAAATCCTTACACAAAAGAGGGAAGAGCTGTCTGACCTTTTACAGGATTTAAGACTCAGGATTGTTACTAAGCAGAAAGATATTGAAACACTCAAGGCTGAAATACAGCTTGCTGTAGCATCAGGTGAGAACCAGGATTCTCACGTTCAGGAGCTTAAAACTCAGATAGAGGCAATTTCTGCTAATAACACTAATTTAGAATTAAAAATAGAAAATACTAAGAATACGATAAAAGTATTACGTCAGAAAGTTGATGACGCCAACGCTCTCATTGAAGCTACCAATAACCAGCGTGACGAGCTTGAAAAGCGTTCTGTTGAACTGCGTCAGAAAGAACGTGATAAAAACAGTGAGCGTGAACTTGCGTCAAATGAGTATTCGAGACTTGAGGAGCGTAAGCTGAATCTTCAGAAACAGTTCGATGATATTATCGCAAAGCTCTGGGATGAATATGAACTGAGCAGAAGTGAAGCACAGAAACAGGCTGTTGAAATTGAAGATCTCAGTGCTGCGAAGACC
>JAFUKO010000137.1 GCA_017473555.1 Ruminococcus sp.
AGATATTCGTATTTTAAAAGAGATTCTAGGGCATGAAAACTTAGGTACAACTGAAATCTATACCCATTTAAATACTCAACAGATGGAAAATGCTGCTAACTCTACCCCACTTTCTAAGATTAAACCTAAGAAAAACACATAACAAAAAGCCTCCGATAATTAATCGGAGGCTTTTATTACTTTGTGTTAAATTTAAAATCGTCAGTAAAATCAAAAGTCGCAAAGTAATCATCAAGAGTTTCAGCGCGTCTGATAAGCTTATGTGAACCATCTTCACAGAATAAAACTTCTGCACTTCTGAGTTTACCGTTGTAATTGTAACCCATAGAATATCCATGAGCACCTGTATCGTGAATAAACAATAAATCGCCGTTCTCTACTTTTGGCAACATTCTATCAATAGCAAACTTGTCGTTATTCTCACATAAACCACCTGTAACATCATATTTATATGTACAAGGCTCGTCTTCTTTACCAAGAACTGTAATATGATGATATGAACCGTACATAGCAGGTCTCATAAGGTCAGCGGCACAAGCATCCAGTCCGAGATACTCTTTATAAATGTGTTTCTGATGCATACAAGTTGAAACCAGAGCACCATACGGAGCAAGCATAAATCGACCAAGTTCAGCAAAAATTGAAACGTCACCCATACCATTTGGCACAAGTATTTCTTCGAATTTATTTCGTACACCTTCGCCGATAATTTCAATATTTGCAGATGGCTCGTCTGGTTTATAGTCTACACCTATACCACCTGAAAGATTGATAAATGCGATATGAACGCCTGCTTTTTCTTTAAGTCTTACTGCAAGCTCAAAAAGAACTCCTGCGAGCTCAGAATAATAATCGTTGCTCACTGTATTAGAAGCAAGAAAAGCGTGTATACCAAAATGCTCAGCGCCAGCCTCTTTTAGTTCAATAAAAGCCTGAGTCATCTGGTCTTCAGACATACCGTACTTTGCCTCACCAGGATTATCCATTACCTGTACGCCATCTTTGCTGGCAGCAAGTGAGAAAATACCGCCCGGATTATATCTGCAACATACCGTCTTAGGCACTCCGCAAACTCTTTTCAGAAATGGAACAAAGTTATAATCATCGAGATTGATGTACGCGCCCATATCATAAGCTTTCTTCATATCCTCTTCAGGAGTTACGTTAGATGAGAACATAACATCTGAACCGGTAAAACCGCAAGCCTCTGACATAATGAGCTCAGATAATGAAGAGCAATCTACACCACAACCCTCTTCCTTTAAAATCTTAAGAAGGTATGGATTTGGTGTTGCTTTTACAGCGAAATACTCCTTGAATCCTTTATTCCATGAAAACGCTTTATATAAACGTCTTGCATTTTCTCTTATACCCTTTTCATCATAAATATGAAATGGTGTAGGAATATCCTTTATGATATTTTGTGCCTGTTCTAATGTTAAAAAAGGTTTTTTCTGCATAGTAATCACCCTTGTGATAGTATTTATTCTTCGACATATCTGCAAATAGCCTCGCGGATATCCTCGGTACCCTCACCGTTGAGGGCAGAAAACGGATAAAGCTCTATCCCCTCATAGTCAGAAAGAATCTCGTTAAGTCTTTCCAAGCTCTGCATTTGTGCAGTTTTCTTGAGCTTATCCTTTTTAGTTAATACAATTATAAAATCAAACCCGTTATTGTATAAGAAGTCAATCATATTAAGGTCATCCTGTGTAGGCGGATGTCTCATATCAACTATCTGTACAACAAGGCAAAAGTTTCTGTCCTGAGCAAAGTATCCTTCCATCAACTCTGCCCAACGATCTCTCTCACAGTGAGAAACCTTTGCGTATCCGTAACCAGGCAAATCAACTAAGCAAAACTTATCGACATCAAAGAAATTAATAGTAGCAGTTTTGCCGGGAGTTGCACTGACACGTGCCAATGATTTACGATTAACGAGCTTGTTAATAAGCGACGATTTGCCAACGTTTGATCTTCCTGAAAAAATAACCTCAGGTTTCTCAGACAAAGGAAGTTGGGAGGATATACCGGCAGCCGCTGTAAATTCAGCTTTATTGAAATTTATCATACTCTCTCCCCTTCCTTACTGAGTTACACTGTTTCTTCTACCTGACGATTTGCTGTCAGAGATAATAATATTTTGTCTTACCTTTTCCTTAGTTTTGGAAACAGGTTTAATCGCAAGGCGCAATACCTCATCAATTGTTGAAACAGGTATAAAATTTATGTGCTTTCTTACTGTCTCATCAATCTCAACAATATCACGTTCATTATCCTTTGGTATAATAACGTTTTTAATACCGGCTTTATAAGCAGCCATGCTTTTCTCTTTTAAGCCACCTATCGCTAAAACCTTGCCTCTTAATGTAATTTCACCTGTCATAGCAAAATCGCTTCTCACAGGCTTACAGGTCAAAGCAGAGCATATTGCTGTAGCCATAGTAATACCTGCTGATGGACCGTCCTTTGGAACGGCACCCTCTGGAGCATGAATATGTATGTCATAATTCTTGTAAAAATCAGAATCTATATCATACATATCTGCTTTTGAACGTATACAAGTAATGGCAGTTTTAGCAGATTCCTGCATTACATCACCAAGTGAACCTGTTAATTCAATTTTACCACTACCCTTTACAACAACACATTCGATAGGTAAAAGCGTACCGCCAACCGATGTCCAGGCAAGACCATTTACAACGCCGATTTCATCTTTCTTACCCTTACTATCTTCAAGATATTTAACAGGTCCAAGCAGTGCTTCGATATCCTTATCTGTGACTTTGATAGTTTCAGCAGTGTTATCAACAATCTTAACTGCTGATTTACGCATCACAGATGCGATTGTCCTCTCCAAAGTTCGGACACCAGCTTCTTTTGTGTATGAGTCAATAAGCTTATAGATAGCTTTATCTGTGATTTTAAAAGTATTTTTGCTAAGACCATTGAGCTCCTGCTGTTTTGGAACAAGATGCTTTTTAGCGATAAAGAACTTTTCCTGACGTGTATAAGAATCAAGTTCTATAACTTCCATTCTATCTCTAAGCGGTGCAGGAATAGCATCGTAATCATTAGCAGTAGTAATAAACATTACATTTGATAAATCAAAAGGCATATCAATGTAATGGTCCTGGAAAGAATGGTTCTGCTCTGCATCCAAAACTTCTAAAAGTGCAGATGTAGGGTCACCTTTATAGTCGTTTGACAGTTTATCGACCTCATCGAGAATGATAAGAGGATTATTAACCTTGCTTTTCTTTACAGCGTTAATAATACGTCCAGGCATAGAACCGATATATGTTCTTCTGTGACCTCTGATTTCAGCCTCATCTTTTACACCACCAAGAGCAATACGCTCACTCTTGCGATTGATAGCTTCTGCAATACTCTGAGCGATTGATGTTTTACCAACACCCGGAGGTCCAACAAGACAGATAATCTGTCCTTTTGCTTTATCTGTAAGCTTACGTACAGCAAGCTGTTCAACAATTCTTTCTTTAACCTTAGTTAAACCGTAATGACGTTTATCAAGAGCTTTTCTGACCTTATCAAGTTCAATTTTCTCTTCAGTAGATGTATTCCAAGGTAACTCAAGACAAGTATCGATGTATGTACGGATTACAGCAGCTTCGTTGCTACCATATGGTGTTTTTTCAAGTTTCGAACACTCTTTCAACAATGCTTTTTCATTATCTTCAGAAAGCTTCAGTTCAATAACCCTATCTCTGAGTTTCTGTGACTCGTACTCAGGTGATTCATCCTGTCCGAGTTCTTCTTCAATAGTTCTTAACTGCTCTCGCAAGTAGTACTCTCTTTGTGACTGATCGATTCTTTGCTTTGATTTGTCAAGAATTTCCTGTTCTATTTCAAGAATATATATTTCGCTTTGAAGAGCATCAATAAGAGTTTCGAGTCTATCTGAAACATTAATAGTTTCAAGTACACTCTGTTTTATTGTATAGTCCAGCAGTACATTGCCTGCAACATAATCAGCGAGTTCACCAGCGTTATTGCTTAATCCGATTTTAAACAGAATATCTGTAGGAAGTTTCGGAGTAAGTTCCATATAGTTTTCAAAAGTTCCTTTAAGCAATCTGATAAGTGCCATATCTCTTGCAGTATTTGGATGCTTGCGTTCAGTAATCGGAGCAACCATCGCTTCGAGATGAGATTCACAATCGCCTTCTGAAACAATTTTTGCTCTGTACTGACCTTCAACTACTACTCGGGTGATATCATCAGGCTGTTTTAAAACCTGTACGATTTTAGTAACAACGCCAACTTTATAAATATCGTCAAAACATGGATCACTGATAGCAGCATCTTTCTGAGCAGTTAGAAAAATAAGCTGGTTGTCATTCATTGCTTTAGCAATAGCATCAGCAGACTTTTTTCTTGCTACATCAAAATGGAGCATCATCTTAGGAAAAACTACCAGTCCTCTGAGTGGCAAAACAGGAATATTAAATTTAGCCTGTGTTGTTTGTGGCATAATCTTTCTCCTCAAAATTAAAACGGCTGTACGTCAATCACATCATGACATACAGCCGTTAAATTTTTAAATCAAGATGCGTTATTCTTTGAACGATTAAGTGGTTTATTATCTGAGATATCAATGTCAATTTTTACTGATGATTTGCCTTTTTTTCTGATTATCTCAGCTTCCGCTCCATCCGTAACAGTTTCTTTTTTGATTATAATCTTCTTAATGCTAGGATCAGATGGAGTTTCAAACATAAGATCCTTTAATAAAGATTCCATAATACCTCTGATACCTCTAGCACCGGTTTTCTGTTCTTTAGCAAGCTTTGCAATAGCAACTAAAGCTTCGTCTTCAAACTCGACATCAACATTATCAAGTGCAAAAAGGTGCTTATACTGAGCAATTACAGAGTTTTTAGGAACAGTAAGAATCTTAACCATTGCATCAATATCAAGACCGGATAAAGCAGTAATAACAGGTAATCTTCCGATAAGTTCCGGAATAATACCGTACTTAACCAAATCGTGTGCAACAACCTCGCTCATCCAAGCGGTTTCATCAAGTTCAGTTCTGTCTTGAATAGCAGATTCAAAGCCAAGAACTGATGAACCGAGTCTTTTGCCGACAATTTTTTCTAAGCCGTCAAAAGCACCGCCACAGATAAACAGGATGTTCTTTGTATCAATTTGTAAAAATTCCTGCTGAGGATGTTTTCTACCACCCTGAGGAGGAACATTAGAAACAGTTCCTTCGACAATCTTAAGCAATGCCTGTTGAACACCTTCACCACTTACATCTCGAGTAATAGATGGATTCTCGGATTTACGAGCTATCTTATCAATTTCGTCAATGTAAATAATACCGCGTTCAGCCTTTTCAATGTCGAAATCAGCAGCCTGTATTAGTTTTAAGAGTATATTTTCAACATCCTCACCAACATAGCCCGCTTCAGTCAAAGTTGTGGCATCAGCAATAGCAAACGGCACATCAAGTGCTTTTGCGAGTGTCTGAGCAAGTAAAGTTTTACCTACACCTGTTGGACCTAAAAGCAAAACATTACTTTTAGCAAACTCAACCTCAGTATCATTGTTAAACACTCTTTTATAGTGGTTATAAACAGCAACAGCTAAAGTCTTCTTAGCATCATCCTGACCGATAACATACTCATCAAGAATAGCTTTGATTTCCTGAGGTTTTAATAAAACAGATGTCTGTTTATCTTTTTCTTTGCTATCATGATTATCAAAATCATTATCTTCGAGGATGCTCATACACAAATCGACACATTGGTCGCAGATGTAAACTCCGTCACCTGCGATCAATCTGCCAACCATATCCTGTGGTTTACCACAGAAAGAGCAGCGTACGTTACCCTCCGGTTTTTTAGTAGACATACAAATCTCCTTAAAATTCCTTATCTCTTTTCAATAACCTTATCGATAAGACCATACTCAAGAGCCTGCTGAGCAGTCATAAAGTTATCACGCTCTGTGTCAGCTGCGATTACATCGAATGGCTGACCTGTATTAGCAGCCAGAATCTCGTTGAGCTTCTTTTTAGTGTGGAGAATGTGTTTTGTATGAATTTCAATGTCAGTTGCCTGACCTTTAGCACCGCCTGATGGCTGGTGAATCATAATATCACTGTTAGGAAGAGCATATCTCTTACCCTTTGTACCTGCCGCAAGCAGGAACGCACCCATTGAAGCAGCCATACCCATGCAGATTGTTGAAACATCTCACTTGATGTACTGCATAGTATCATAAATAGCCAGACCGTCAGTAACTGAACCGCCAGGGCTGTTGATATAAAGGCTGATATCCTTATTTGGGTCCTGTCCCTCAAGATACAAAAGCTGTGCTACAACCAAGCTTGCTGTAGCGCTGTTGACCTCTTCGTTGAGCATAATGATTCTATCATTAAGCAGGCGGGAAAAAATATCGTATGAGCGTTCACCTCTACTGGTCTGTTCTACTACATAAGGTACTAAACTCATATTAAAGTCTCCTTTCAGATAATCTACGATATAAATTATAGGACAAAAATTGATTATTTAATCTTTGCGTTATCCTTAACAAGCTTCATTGCCATTTCAACAGCAAGATCCTGTGAAAGTGCATCAGCCGGGATAGCTTCCTTAACCTTATCAGCTTCCATCTGATAAGCTTCAGCAAGTCTGTTGTACTCAGCTGTGATATCATCCTCGCTTGGAGTGATATTCTCAAGCTTTGCAATCTTCTCAAGAGCAAGTCTCATTTTAACACGCTTCTGAGCCTCAGGGAGGTACATCTCTCTTACTGACTCAGGGTTCATACCTGTGTACTGCATATATGTGTTGAGATCCATACCCTGTGAACGAAGTCTCATATCCATCTCTCTGAGCATATTATTTGCTTCGTTTTCAAACATAACCTCAGGAATTTCACCCTCTACCTTCTCGAGAAGCTTTTCAACGAGCTGATCGTCAACATCTTTCTCAGCTTCTGCCTCTAATCTCTTAGCTATGTTTTCCTTAACTTCCTCTTTATATTCATCAAGAGTATCCTTTTCGCTGACATCCTTTACGAACTCATCGTCAACCTCAGGGAGCTCCTTAACCTTGATCTCGTGAAGCTTAATCTTGAACTGTGAAGCCTTACCCTTAAGCTCCTCAGAATGATACTCCTCTGGGAATGTTACGTCAATTGTAAACTCCTCGTCAGTGTTGTGACCAACGATCTGCTCTTCGAAACCAGGAATAAAGTTGCCACTGCCAAGTTCAAGATTGAAGTTCTCAGCTTTACCACCCTCGAAAGCAACACCGTCAACAAAACCTTCGAAATCGATAACTGTTGTATCGCCCATCTGAGCTGCTCTGTCCTCAACAGTAACCATACGGCTGTTTCTCTCTCTTACTCTATCGATTTCTTCATTAACGAGTTCATCAGTTACTTCTGTTGACTTCTTCTCAATTTCGATACCCTTGTAGTCCTTGATCTCGATTTCAGGCTCTACAATGCAAGTAGCTTTGAATGTGAAACCGTCAGCGTTTACTTCTTCTACCTCAACGTTTGTAACTGCAACAACCTTTAGGTCTGCTTCTGTAGCAGCTTCATCTAAAGCTACAGGATAGCACTCCTGCATTGCGTCATCATAGAATACGTCTGCACCATACATCTTCTCGATAATGTTTCTTGGTGCCTTGCCTTTTCTGAAGCCAGGAACATTGATGTTCTTAACCTGCTTTTTGTAAGTCTTTGCGATAGCTGCCTCGAAAGCCTCTTTCTCAACAGCAATTGTAAGTTCAATAGTATTTGTCTCTGTCTTGTTTGTTGATACTAATTTCATTTTATTTCCTCCTCATTTTTACGCTCATAATACTATATCACAGATGCGTAAAAAATACTATAATTATTTGTAAATATTTTTTTAATTTCGCACCAAAACAGGCATAAATTCCGTGTAATCACAAGATATCAGGTGCATATTGATATCTTTATATAAACCTGTAACAGCATTTTTGTGAGTATGAGCACCATGGAGGTGGCCATAGTAGCACTCTTTAATGCCGTAAGAAACCAAGGTTTCCATAATCTCTTCACACTCAATATCGGCATAAACCGGTGGATAGTGTAAAAAAACAATAGGCTTATCTTTGCTGTTTTTTGCACAGTCCAGAGAAAGTTTAAGTCTTCCTACTTCTCTATTGATAACCTTGATATCAGCATCGGTGTCAGCATCATAATACCATCCACGTGAACCGCAAATCGTAATACCTTCCACCTCATAAGAATTGTTGAACAGAATTTTGATACTATCAAAGCCGTTAGCATCAAGGTATTCCTCAACTTTCTTTTTAGTGGCCCACCAATAGTCGTGGTTACCTTTCAAGAGAATTTTTGTTCCCGGTAAAGAATTGAGAAAACTGAAGTCTTCGAAACATTCTTCTAGCTTCATAGCCCAGGAAATATCTCCTGCGATAACAACCGTATCGTCATCACTGATAAGTGCACGCCAGTTTTTCTCAAGTCGCTCCTGATAATCTTGCCATCCCTTAAAGATATCCATAGGCTTATCAGTACCCAGCGATAAATGCAAATCAGCAATTGCAAAAACAGCCATTAGTTGATACCTAAAGCATTAAATACTGTCTGCTTCATTTCATCCTTGTCTGTAACATTATCAAATCTGGCTGTAAGTCCCTTAAGCTCAGCGATTGGAGCAGGAACCTTTGTGTCAGAAATTGAATAAAGCATATCAACCATATCAAACTCGCTCTCAGGAAGTGTGTCACTTGAAATAGCTTCGAGAACAGATTTAGAGAACTTGTATGGACTCGCTGTAGAAGCGATAACAGCAGGAGTCTTATCCCCTGTCTTTTCAACATAATCATCATATACAGAAACTGCAACAGCTGTATGTGTATCACAAAGATACTTCTTACTCTCAAAGAGGTTCTTAATAGTAGCTTTTGTGCTATCTTCATCACAAAAACCGCCGAAGAAGCATGAGGTAATTCTTTCTTTAATCTGAGCAGGTACTTCGTATACACCATCAGTCTTAAGCTTGTTCATCAAATCTCTTACAAGCTCATCATTGTTGTCAGCCATCTTATATAAGAGTCTTTCAAGATTGCTGCTAACGAGAATATCCATAGATGGTGAAATAGTTGTATAGAAATCTCTGTTTTTATCATACACACCTGTGTTGAT
>JAFUKO010000012.1 GCA_017473555.1 Ruminococcus sp.
AAGCAAACGGCAAGGAGATTTTAGTTTCTCCTTGCCGTTCTGCGTTTAGATATAGATTATTTCATTGTTTACGATTTCGGTTGCTCTGTTACGAATGTTATTCATACGCTGAATCCAAAGCATTGGATTTTCGGCTTTTAGCTGTTCGGTGATATTTTCGTTTTCTGCAATTTGTTTTACGAGGTTAGCAAACATTTCGTTAGCTCTGCTATCAACATCAGCCAAATATTCTGCAAGCTTACAGCTTGTAAGTAAATTATAATATCTGATTTTGTGATGATTGAGCAAATAATTTTTATGTCGTTGACCGAAAATGCCGATTTCTACATTCTTTTGTTCGGGAAGTTGTAAATCAGGGAGAAGATATTCACCCTGTTGTGTATAAGTGATATTAGTATTTGTCATGATTTGTTCCTCCAAAATATTCTTTGTCAGAGCTGATTCAGGTCTTTTAGGAGGATTTTTATATAATTGATAGTAATTTTAATTTGAAATCTTTAAATAATGGGGATAAATACTTGATTTTTGACAGCAATTTTGACAGCAATTTTGACTGCATTTTTGACTGCACTTTATCTTATTTTAAGTGATTTCAACTTTTCTTAAAGTTACTTAGCTACGCCTAAAAACCCCAGTGTTTAAGCCGTTTTCGGGTATTTTAAGAAATTTTGACAAAAAGAAAAGACAGCTTGAAAAAGCTGTCTTTTTGGTGCGAGTGACGGGACTTGAACCCGTACGTCGAAGACACACGCCCCTCAAACGTGCCTGTCTGCCTATTCCAGCACACTCGCAAATATTTGTTTTTATCGAACAGTGGCTATTATAACACTAAATTTTCGGTTTGTCAATAATAAAAATAAACTTTTCTGACAAAATATTTTATATACAAATCTGCTTAGTTGTGATACAATAGTTAAGTTATAGTAAAAATCTTGGATTTTACAACCAAATTTATATTTGGAGGATAATATGAGCAAACTCTCTAGAAAAGAAATTGCACCATCGGTTGCATTTAATACGGTCAAGGAAAGCCGCTTCAAGACTATGCGTATTTCTGTTACCGCTTACTTACCACTTAAGAAAGAAACCGCAGCACACAACGCATTGATGTCGCTGGTGCTGACACGTTCATGTAACAAATACCCTGATTTTACCGAGCTGTCCAGAAAGCTCTCATACCTTTATGGTGCGTCGCTTTCATCAGGCTTTATGAAAATAGGAGATGTGCAGGCACTCACATTTTCAATATCAGGTATTGATGACCGCTACGCTTTAAATGACGATGTCATTTCAAAAGAGCTGTCAGATTTACTGTGCGACGTTATTTTTGATCCTTTTTTAAAGGACGGTGCTTTTGATAGCACAGAGTGTGAGCAGGAGCGTCGCCAGCTTATTGATATGATTGATTCTGAGTTCAACGAAAAACGTGTCTACGCTAAGAATAAAGCCTTAAGCCTTATGTGTGAAAGTGAGGCTTTTGGTATCAAACGCTACGGCGACAGAGAAAGCGTTCTGTCTGCTACTCCTGAGGATTTGTACAAAGCGTGGCAGAATATGCTTAGCTCTGCAAGATTTGAGATTATCTATGTCGGCGATTCTGATTCTTCTATCGCTTGTGATGTATTTGATAAGCGTTTTAATGAGATTAAGAGAAATCCGCAAAAGCTTACAACTGACATTATAAAAGAAGCTCAGGACGTAAAATGCGGTAACGAGGATATGGAGCTTTCCCAGTCCAAGATGATTTTAGGTTTTCGAACAGCTGTTGCTGAGCCTGAGGATACAATGGCAGCACGTATGATGTGTGCGGTGCTTGGTGGCACAGCTCACTCAAAGCTTTTCTGTAATGTCAGAGAAAAGCTCAGCCTTTGTTATTACTGTTCATCGTCATACATCCGCCAGAAAGGCATTATGCTGATAGAGAGCGGTGTAGAGCGTGAGAATATCGAAAAAGCAAAAGAGGCTATCTTAGGCGAAATCAAAGCTATGCAAAACGGCGATATTACCGACGAAGAGATAAAAGCAACAAAGATGAGTATGGCAAACGCTTTTAACTCAAATTGTGATACAGTCGGCGGTATCAGCGGTCACTATCTGTCACAGATGTTTGATAAAGAGATTCTCACACCGCAAGAGTGTGTTGACAGAGTAAACGCAGTTACTAAAGAAGACGTAATCCGTTGTGCAAATATGCTTACATTGGACACAGTTTTCACCTTAACTGGTGTTACTGATGAAAAAGGGGAAGAGGTGTGATTATGGATATCAAAGAAATAAAATCAGCGTCCCTTTCTGAAAAGTATTATAAAGTAAAACACTCGTCAGGTCTTACTATCTATGTTTATCCTAAAGATGGCTACAACTCAACCTACGCTATTTTCGGTACAAAGTACGGTAGCATCAATAACACATTCAAAGTAGACGGCGGCGAAATTGTAAAAGTGCCTGACGGTATCGCTCACTATCTTGAGCACAAGCTCTTTGAGAGTGAAGACGGCGACGCTTTTTCGCGTTACGCTAAAACAGGTGCTAACGCAAATGCTTATACAAGTTTTGATAAAACCTGTTATCTGTTCTCTTGTACAGATAATTTTGAGGAGAGCCTCGAGATTTTGCTCGACTTTGTTCAGTCACCTTATTTTACAAAAGAAACTGTAGCTAAAGAGCAGGGTATCATAGGACAGGAAATCAAGATGTACGACGATTCACCTGCATGGAGAGTTATGTTCAATATGCTTATGAATATGTACAAAACTCATCCTGTAAGAATTGATATCGCAGGTACTGTTGAGTCAATCGCAGAGATTACTCCTGAGTACCTCTATACCTGCTACAACACCTACTATAATTTAAACAATATGGTGCTGTGCGTAGCGGGTAATGTAGAGCTTGATACAGTTCTTAATATAGCTGACAGAATGCTCAAGAAATCCCAGTATCACGAGATTGAGAATATATTCGAAGAAGAGCCTGACGGCGTTTTGGCACCATATGTTGAGCAGAAATTGCCTGTAGGCTTACCGTTGTTTAACCTCGGTTTCAAAGAAAAAGCAGGAGAAAAGCGAGTTGATGAAAAGACTCTTGCATATTCAGAGATTCTGTTGTTTCTTATCGCATCATCAACAAGTGTGCTTTATCGTAAAATGATGGACGAAAACCTCATCAACGCAAGCTTTTCATATGAATTTTTTGAGGGTGAGGGATTCTTAGGAACAATATTCTCAGGTGAGTCCCGTGACCCTGAAAAGGTATCTGATACAATCAAGCAGTATATAGATGAGCTAAAGGTTAAGGGTATTGACAGTGAAGAGTTCGAAATCGCTAAGCGTGCTACTTACGGTGACGCTATTTCGGCTATGAACTCGACTGACCATATAGCAAATATCTTAACTGACTTTGATTTTTCTGATAGGGAATTATACACCTATATTGATGCTATTGCCAATGCAACAATAGAGGACATTACAGAAAGACTATCCACAATGTTTGATACAGAAAAAACAACACTTTCTGTTATCAAAAATGACTAAAAGGGGAGTGTGCTATGTTTAACGTATCTTTCCCCGGTCTGGGTCTTGAATTTACTATAAACCGAGTTGCGTTTTCAATCGGCGGCTTTGATATTTACTGGTACGCTTTGTGTATTGCAAGCGGTGTTATACTTGCTCTGTTTTACGCATATTTCAATGCTAAGCGCTTTTTTGTTGATGTAGACAAACTTATCAACTGCTTCATCGTCGGTATGATAACGGCGATTTTAGGAGCAAGAATCTACTATGTAGCGTTTAAATGGGATTATTTCTCACAGAATCCGTCGGATATACTGAATATCCGTGATGGAGGTATAGCAATCTACGGAGCTATTATCGGTGCACTGCTAGGTGGTTTGACTGTTGCCAAAATCCAGAAAATGAAACTTCTGCCTGTGCTTGACCTTGCTATGATTTGCTTTTTAATCGGTCAGGCTGTGGGCAGATGGGGCAACTTTATGAATCAGGAAGCCTACGGTGTTGAAACTGATTCGCTGTTCAGAATGGTAAGTGAGGGCACTAACAATGTAGCGGTACACCCGTGCTTTTTGTACGAATCCGTGTGGTGTGCACTGGGAGTGCTAGTGCTACATATATTCAGCCAGAAGTGGCAGAAATACTTCGGACAGGTATCACTGCTTTATATGGTGTGGTATGGCTTGGAGCGTACCTTTGTCGAAGGTCTACGCACAGACAGTCTGTACCTGCCGTTTATGATAGGTAACTATCAGCCACGAGTATCACAGGTGCTGTCACTCGTACTTGTGATAGCAGGCATTGTTATGCTCATAGTATTCAGAAATAAAGACGACCACATCAGAGAAACAGTTGATGTGGCAAGTATTTAAAATAAAGAAACAGATTCTCAGGAGGCTTAAAATGTATAATATTATTGATGGTAAATTAGTATCACAAAGCGTAAAGGACGAGGTTAAAGCAGAGACTTTAGCTTTAAAAGAAAAGGGTGTTGATATCACACTGGCAGTTATTATTGTCGGTGATGACCCTGCATCCCGTGTTTATGTAAATAATAAGAAGAAAGCCTGCGAGTATGTCGGCTTCAAGAGTCTTGAGTATGCACTTCCGGCAGAAACTACTCAGGAAGAACTTATGGCTTTAGTTGATGAGCTGAATAACAGGGAAGATGTGAACGGTATTTTATGCCAGCTCCCACTTCCAAAGCACCTTGATGAAAAAGCCGTAATTGAGGCTATTTCAGTTAAGAAGGATGTTGACGCTTTCCACGCTTCTAACGTTGGTAAAATTATGATTGGCGAGTATGATTTCTTACCTTGCACTCCTGCAGGCGTTATGGAAATGCTTTCATACTACGATATCGACGTAACAGGCAAAAACTGTGTTGTTATCGGCAGAAGTAATATCGTAGGTAAGCCTATGGCTATGCTACTTTTACATAAAAACGGTACAGTCACTATTACTCACAGCCGTACAGTAGATTTAAAGAACGTTACTAACAAGGCTGATATCTTAGTAGCGGCAATCGGTAAGGCTAAGTTTGTCGGTGCAGATATGGTAAAAGACGGCGCAGTAGTAATCGACGTAGGTATGAACAGAGATGAAAACGGCAAGCTCTGCGGTGATGTTGATTTTGATGAAGTTGCTCCTAAGTGTTCATACATCACACCTGTACCTGGCGGTGTGGGTCCTATGACAATCGCAGTGCTTATGAAGAACACATTAAAAGCCTGCAAATTACAGAACAACCTGTAAATATATACAGTAGATGTAGGGGAGGGTCTCTGTGCCCTCCCGAAAGATTGCACCAGCAAAATAAATTTTTAAATATTATTGACAACAAATTTGCGTTGTGATATAGTATATAAGCCGCATATTGTGGGTCACAAGCGAGCTTTGCTCCACCCATCACATAGCGAGTCTAGATATAAAGGAATGAATTAAATGTACGCAGTTATCGAAACAGGCGGTAAGCAGTACAAGGTAGCTAACGGCGACGTTATCTACGTTGAGAAGCTTAACGCTGAGGACAATGCTACTGTTGACTTCAAAGTAGTTGCTCTGTCAACAGAAGACGGTCTCAAGGTTGGCGCTCCATACGTTGAGGGTGCTACAGTAACAGGTGAGGTTGTTAAAAGCGGTAAGGGCAAGAAGATTATCGTTGCTACTTACAAGCCAAAGAAGGGCGAGAAGAGAAAGCTCGGTCACAGACAGCCATACACAAAGGTTGAGATCAAGTCAATCGTTGGCTAATTATGATTAATATCGAAATATTCGGTTCATCTTTGGTCTTAGGATTTGAAATCAAAGGTCACGCAGGATATGGTGAGTATGGTAGCGACATAGTTTGCTCGGCAGTATCGTCGGCAGCTTTTATGACGGCTAACACAATCACCGAGATTATCGGCGTTAATCCTGAACTTTTAATCTGTGACGAAGGGTTAATGAAACTGAAGCTCGATGAATCATCAGCACAAAAATGTTCGGATATATTAGATGGTTTTGTGCTACACGTACGCTCCCTTTCAAAGGAGTACAAAAAGTATATGAAAGTAACTATTTCGGAGGTGTAAATACTGCTTAAAATTAAAATTCATTTATTCTCTAATAAAAAAGGTATGTGTTCTACAAAGAACGGCCGTGACAGTGAGTCAAAGCGTCTTGGCGTAAAGCGTGCTGACGGTCAGTTCGTTCTCGCTGGTAACATCCTTGTTAAGCAGAGAGGTACTCACATCCACCCAGGTAACAACGTAGGTCGTGGTTCTGATGACTCTTTATTTGCTAAGATTGACGGCGTAGTTCGTTTCGAGCGCGTTGGCAAAGACAGAAAGCGTGCAAGCGTTTACCCTGTAGAGCAGTAATTTTTTAGGGCGGATGTAAATCCGCCCTTGTTTTTTATCTTGATATTTATATCTATTTGGTGGTATTATGGAAAATAACGAAAGAGATTTTATGAAAAATCGCCCTGTAGTTGCAAATGCTAATCAGGCAAAGGATGTATACGGCCCGATGAAAAAGGGTAGTGTTAACCTTATTACATTTGTGCTCATTGTTGTGCTTCTTGTCTGTATGATTTCTAACTTTGTTACAGGTAAAATAACATGGGGTTGTATCTTTGCGTTTTTACTGGTTGTTCTTTTATTCAGTCAGTATGTATCAAACAAGAGCACAAAGGCTAACTCTAAACCTGAGAGTCAAGAACACCCTGATGCGATTTTTAAAGACCACGAAGAGTAATTATGGAATACTGATATATTGAGGTTATACTATGTTTGTAGATATTGCGAAAATTACTATCAAAGCAGGTGACGGTGGCGACGGTGCCGTTTCCTTTCACAGAGAAAAATACGTTGCCTCAGGCGGTCCCGATGGCGGTGACGGCGGTAAAGGCGGCGATGTTATATTTGTAGCCGACTCTAACCTTTCAACCCTTGTTGACTTCCGTTATAAGCGTAAGTTTGAAGCTAAAAAGGGTAATAACGGTTCGTCTGGTCGTAAGTTTGGTAGAAAAGCTGAGGATTTAATCATAAGAGTACCTGTTGGTACTATTGTTAAAGAAACAGAAACAGGCAGAATTATGGCTGACCTTTCATCTGCTGAGCCTGTAGTTGTAGCTCGTGGTGGCAAAGGTGGTTGGGGTAACACCCATTTTTCAACACCTACACGCCAGACTCCACGTTTTGCAAAACCTGGTATGCCGGGCGAGCAGTTTGACGTTACTTTAGAACTCAAGCTTCTTGCTGATGTCGGCTTGGTCGGTTTTCCTAATGTCGGCAAATCTACGCTGATTTCCGTAGTTTCAGCCGCAAAGCCACAGATTGCAAACTACCATTTTACTACAATTACACCGACCCTTGGCGTAGTATCAATGGGTGAGGGCAATTCCTTTGTAATGGCTGATATCCCTGGTATCATCGAAGGTGCGTGGCAGGGTGCAGGACTTGGACACCAGTTCTTGCGTCACGTTGAGCGTTGCAGACTTCTGGTTCACGTAGTCGATGTTTCAGGCAGTGAGGATAGAGACCCGAAAGCTGATTTTGATACAATCAACGATGAGCTCAAGAAGTTTAATGAAGAGTTATCATCACGTCCTATGATTGTCGCAGGTAACAAGTGCGACCTTGCGACCGATGAGCAGATTGCCGAGTTTAAGGAGTATGTTGAGTCAAAGGGCTACAGCTTCTTCCCGATTATGGCGGCAATTCGCTGGGATGTTGACCCGCTTTTGAACAAGATTTTAGAAGAGCTCTCAAAACTTCCGCCTATCACTCGTTATGAGGCAGAGCCGCTACCTGAAGTTGACTTGTCAGCTGTTGACTCTAAGGAAATCCGCATCAAAGTCTGTGACGGTGTTTACTTTGTCGAGTGCGACTGGTTGCTTCGAGTTTGTCGCAGTGTTAACTTTGATGACTACGACGGCTTGACATATTTTGAAAATGTCCTGCAGTCAAGCGGTGTTTATGAAAAGCTCAGAGAAGCAGGAGTCCAGGAAGGCGACACTGTTTCTATCTACGATATGGAATTTGAATTTGTTGAGTAAGGCTTATGGGTAATTTACTTGGAATTAACAGCGATATTCATTCGCTTTCACCTTTAACGCTTGCTTTTGTCGGTGACTCTGTGTACGATTTGCTTGTGCGACAGCACCTTGTGTCACTTGCCAATCGTCCTGTAAAAGAACTCAACCAGATGAAAGTAACGCTAGTTAACTGCAAAAGTCAGGCGGATGCCGTAAAAGTGATTATAGATTGTCTTTCTGAAGACGAGCTTGATGTATACAAGCGTGGCAGAAATGTCAAGGTAAACACAGCATCAAAACATTCGTCTTTGGCTGATTACCACGCGGCTACGGGTTTAGAGGCACTTTTTGGCTACCTGTATCTTAGCTCAAATACTGAAAGAATCAAAGAACTTTTTACATTGATACTCGAGAATGTCGGGGTGTAATTATGAAGAAGATTTTAAACGGTATACTTGATTACGTCGTAATATTCATCGGTGCCAGCATCTTTGGTGCCTCAGTCAATATTTTCACAGCTCCAAACGATATCGCGCCTGGCGGACTCACAGGTATCGGTACTATGATTAATTACCTGTTTGATTTACCTATCGGTGTGGTTATTCTGGTGCTCAATATTCCTCTTTTTATCTGGGGTGCGATTGAAAACGGCAGACAGTTCCTCGCAAAAACCGTTGTAGCAACTGTGTTTGTGTCGCTCATTATCGACCTGACTGAGCCTATGACATACAAGTATCAGGGTGATACCTTGCTTGCCGCAATATTTGGCGGCTTGTTTGCAGGTGTCGGACTTGCGTTTATTTTCTTCAGAGGTGGCAGCTCAGGCGGTACGGATATTATTTCACGTATTATCCACAAACACCATCCGCATATTTCTATGGGTACAGTAGGACTGGTCTGCGATATGGTTGTATTTATTGCAGCCGCTGTTGTTTACAACAGCATTGAGAGTGCACTGTATGCGATTATCACTAAGTTTGTCACCTCAAAAGTGCTCGATGCTATGCTTTACGGCACAGCTCACGATAATGGCAAACTTATGTTCATTATCACCTCAAATTACGAGGAAGTGTCACAGCTTATTATTGATCAGATAGGCAGGGGAGTGACCCAGCTTGACGCTCACGGAGCATACAGCAACGACTCAAAAAAGGTGCTTTTGTGTGCAGTGCGACCATCTCAGGTGCACAAAATCAAGACCCTTGTTCACTCTGTTGACACCCACGCATTCATTATTGTCACAACAGCCGGTACAATCAACGGAAAAGGCTTTGTTTCTTCAGAAAATTCTTGACAAATCTTATATTTGTGATATACTAACTCTGTTATGTGTGAAAGTTTGCGCATAACAGAGTTTTATTATTATCCTTGCATCGAAAATTTCGGTGCCAAATGTCCAGAAGGAGGTGCAACAAATGGCAGTAAAGGCTAACTACGAGACAGTCATGGTTATTTCTATGAAGCAGGGCGAGGAAGGCATCCAGGCTCTCATTGAGAAATTCAAGGCTCTCATCGAAAGACATGCTACATTGCAGAGTGTTGACGAGTGGGGTAAGCGTAAGCTTGCTTATCTTATCAACAAAGAGTCTGAAGGCTACTATGTTCTTATGAACTTTGAGTCTGAGGCTAGTTTCCCAGCAGAGCTCGACCGTAGATACAAGATCACAGACGGTATCATGCGTTCTCTCATCATCAGAAAAGATGATAATGCTGAGGTTAAGGCTGAGGAAGCTAAAGAAGAAGCTGAGACAGCTACAGAGGAATAAGACGAATAATCACATTGTCGGTTATATTTAACCGAGCTTGAAAGGATGACATTTAATGTTAAACAGAGTTATTTTAATGGGCAGACTTGTATCTGACCCTGAACTTAAGACTACTACAAGCGGTATCAGCGTTACATCATTCAGAATCGCTGTTGACCGTTCTTACGTTAAAGCAGGTGCTGAGCGTCAGGCTGACTTCTTTGACATCGTAGCATGGCGTAACACAGCTGAGTTTGTATGCCGTAATTTTGGCAAAGGCTCATTAATCGCTGTTGATGGCCAGCTCCAGTCAAGACAGTATCAGGCTAAAGACGGTACTAACCGTACTGTTGTTGAGGTTGTCGCTGACAACGTATCGTTTACAGGTGAGCGTAGGGAACAGGCTATGTATTCACAGCCTAGAGAAAGCTATTCTCAGATCCCAACTCCAGCTCCATCTTACTCAAACGGTTCAGTTGACGATTTCCAGGAAATGCCGCTTGACGATGACCTCCCATTTTAATTGAGGTTATATTTAGCACCCCCCCTATGATATATCCGTAGGGGACGGCGTCCTCGACGTCCCGCCAATCTTGCGGGTGTGAGGATAGCAACTTCCTAAATTACGAAAGGAGTATTCTACCATGGCTGATAGACCAAACAACCACAGAAAAGCTAGAAGAAAAGTTTGTGGCTTCTGTGTAGATAAGGTTGAGAATATCGACTATAAAGATATCGCAAGACTTCGCCGCTACATGTCAGAGCGTGCTAAGATCTTACCAAGAAGAGTTACTGGCACATGTGCTGCTCACCAGAGAGCATTAACAGTTGCTATCAAGCGTGCTCGTCACCTTGCTCTTCTCCCATATACATCAGACTGATATTAGTTTGAGTATTTACACATCAGTGTAGCTTAACGCCGAGGATTTTCCTCGGCGTTTTTTTGTGCTTTTAGCACCCTTATTTTGGTGATTTTAAGCGTGCTTTAAGATACGTAAAAGCGCTATAAAGTTGTTGATTTTGCAACATTTAACCAAAATTAATCAACAAAAAATACATCCTTTAGCATATGTTACAAGCCGATATTACTGTTTTTTGGTAAAATTCCAATTTATATTTCAGTATAAGAATTTAAAAATCTACATAACGCACAAAGG
>JAFUKO010000013.1 GCA_017473555.1 Ruminococcus sp.
AAAATCTACATAACGCACAAAAGGAGTATCTAAAACACCCTAGCGCAGTGTACAAATAGCACAAAATAAAGCAACGAGTTAACTAATTTATCATTTCTATTGACTCAATTTTCCCAATTTGGTATAATGTTAGCGTGAATAATTGTTGGGTAAGTATGCCCTTTTTGCGATTGTTTACCTAAAAAAGCTATAATTGTACCCATTCAATGGCGTAAAATTATCCTCTTATCTTTACACGGGAGCTGACCACAGCCTCCTTTACGTAAAGGGAGGTGCCGAGTGTAAGCGAGGCGGAGGGATTGTAAAATCGACCCGAAGTCGCCTTTACAATGAGCTTTTATTTAAACTCCGGGGTCAGACGGATAAAATTTCGCGAAAATCACCACTTACTCACAAGCTCGAAAATATTTTAGTTTCCCGAGGAGGAGATAAAATGAAAACAAAAAGACTTTATAAATCTACAGTTTCCCTGCTTCTTGTTTTTATGATGCTTATGTCTATGCTGACAGTAGGTATCGTAAACACAGCCGCAGCTGAGACTGATGCTGCTGAAATTGGTGCGACAATCACAGGCGGCACAACTTTCTATCTTAACGCTAAGTTTTGGGATGCATCTGATGCTACTGAACGTTATGCTGCTTATTTTTGTAATGGCTCCAGTGCTGCTCACTGGTATTCAGCATATGGTCCAAATGCTGATGGTTACTATTGGGTAACTGTTAACTCAGGTGAATCTCATGCGAACATTATTTGGTGTCGTATGGATGCTGCTAATTCCACCAATGATTGGCCGAATAAATGGAACCAGACCGGTGATATTGTTTGGGATGGTACAAGCAATTTGTTTACTATCTCACAGTGGGACGGTCAGACATCCGGTTGGTCAACATATACACCAACAGATACACCAACAGACCCAACAGAGCCACCATCAGAAACACCAACACAGCCTTGGGATCCTGATGATTTTTCACAGATTTGTTTCCGTGATGACTCAAGTGACTCTATCGATGATAACTACGATACCAACATCTTCGTATCTTTCGATAATGGCACTACAAAAACAGCTATGACAAAGACTATTGACACAAAGTCTGGTCATGATATGTGGGTTATTGACAGACCGGCATCTGGTACAACTGTTAAGTTCTACGGCGTAAAAGCTACTGATAAAAAGTTTAGTGGCAGTGCTTTATACACATGGTCTGCTTCATACAGCGGTTGCACAACTGGTCTTTACTGTGCTACAAGCACAAGTGCTGGTAAATGGGGAACATCTTCTGAACCATACGCAGTTCCTGTTTCCGATGATATCAATAATCTTTCATTCGGTATCTGGGCTGATATCCAGGGCAACGGCAACACATATGATTGCGTAGTTACTCGCAAGATTAGTTCTTCTGAGTTCCATTTATATCTGCCATCTAATACACCTACACCTACTAAGCTTTACACAAGCTTTGCTACACTCACAATTGGTAGTACAACAGTAACTGATGGTACAGCAGTAACTCTTGAAAATGGTAAATCATATTCAATGAGTTACCAACAGACCGAGCAGGATTCAACCACCAAGTCTGCTACACTCAAAGTTTACAAAACACTTGATAACTCAGCTGATAATGAGGGTATAGCTACACTGCTTCTTCATACAAAGCGTCCACTCTTTACCGAACTTGCTGTAAATATGGCAGGCGAGTATAAGGACTACAAAGAGATCGATACAAAGGGTTCTTACTACATGTACGATGAAGCAGGCGAATGGGTTAACACACCTAAAACTGAAGATGATGGTTCTATCACAGACAGAACTAGTCTTAAGAAAATTAAGGGTCGTGGTAACTCAACATTTGAAGCATCAATGAAGCTTTACGGTAAATACGCTTACAACATCAACTTAGACGAGACTGTTGAACTTATCGATGGTGCACAGAAATCTAAGAAATGGTGTCTCCTTGCTAACAACGTTGACCACACAATGATGCGTAACTCATTTATCTATGCAATTGGTGATGAGATTGGTCTTAAGTATTCACCTGAGACACGCCTTGTTAACCTTTATAACAACGGCAACTACATGGGTGCTTACGTAATCACCGAAAAAGTTGAGTATGGTAAGAATACTCTTATGCATGGCACTGACAGCTTAGATAAGTATCACGAAGAACTCTTTAACGATGAAGCTACTGGCTTCGATTACGAAGACAACATCACAAAAATGACAGGTAATTACAATGGTGTTAATTACCAGTGTGCAAAGGGTACTGGCGACTTCTCCTTTGAGCACACAGACGAGTCATACAAGGACTATAACTTCCTTCTTGAGTTCGAACTCAAGGCTAGATACCAGGATGAGTATTCATGGTTCGTTTCACCAAAGGGTCAGGCAGTTGTTGTCAAATACCCTGAGTTTGCTACTCAGAAAGAAATGAAGTGGATCATCGATCAGTTCGTTGCTGTTGAAAATGCAGTATATGCTAAGAATTACAACACATACAAAGATCTCATCGATGTTGAATCATTTGCTAAGATGTATATGATTCAGGAGTTAACTAAGAACCTTGACTCTGCTTCAACTTCTTACTATATCCATAACGACCAGAGCACAGGTAAGCTCGCTGCTTCTCCTGTATGGGACTACGACTGGTCTATGGGTTCATATTACAAGTATAAGCCTTTATACGGCGGCTCAAATAGTTATAGCTTGGATAACCCTGAGCAGTGGTTCGTAAAGAACAAACCTATGAACACAGACCCATACAACGCTGATGGTTCCAACTCTGTTTACAACTTCCAGGCACAGCTTGCTCAGCAGTCTGACTTCTGGACAGTATGTCAGAGAATCTGGTCAAACGATATGTACGCAGCAATCGGTAAGTATGTTGATACTGACGCAACCGGTACTGCAGATGGTGGTATCATTGTTGACGAATGGCTTGATAGATTCGAATCAGCCCTTGATATGAACTATGCTCGTTGGCATGGTTACGGCTCCAATATCACAAGTGAAGATTGGGGTACAAAGAGAACAAGAGGATACAAGTACGGTTCTTACAACTTCACACCTGGTAACGCTAGTATCACAGGTACTACAGCTACTGATTCTATGGCTAACACAATTTACTACCTCAACGACTGGTTAGCAAAACGTAGTAAATGGATGAACGATAACGGCCTTTACAACGCTTCATTAGTTGACCCATATAAGCTCAACAGCGTTACATTAAATGCTACACAGTCTGGTGCTGATGTAACAGTAAGCGTTAACTTCGACGCTACATACAACGGCACACAGGTTGAAAACACATACAAAGCTTACGACCTTTATGTAAATGGTTCACTTTATAAAGCGGCTTGTGCTATCACAGAAACTCCTGTTGTTACACTCGAGGAAAATGTTGAAACAAGCATTTATGCAGTTGCATATCTCACAGGCGACAAAGATGCATACAATATGACATCTGCTACTAAGAAGTTCACTTACGTAGTAACAGGTCCTGAGTATAAGGTAGAAAACGTAACATTCACTGCTGTTCAGTCTGCTGATGAGGCTACAGTTACTGTAACACCATCAGCTACAGTTACAGTAGACGGTGTTGATGTTCCTGCTCAGTACACTATTTATCTCAATGGTGCTGTATTGACAACAGAAACATTCGAAAAAATGCCTTCTTATGAGGTATCACTTGTAGAGGGCAAGGTGAACGATATATACATCAAGGTAACACCTGTAGATAACACAAATGTTTCCGGTACATCTGCAACTCAGAAATTCTCTTATAATGTTGCAGTAGAAACAGTTGATGTAACACTTTACTTCAAGTCATCTTCTTCAGCTCGTTATGTTCCTAGCGTTAAAGTTGGTAATGAAACTTATGATATGAATATTGACGGCAACGCTATCGGCAAGAACGCATCACAGACACAGTCTTACTACTGGTATAAAGCTACAGTCGCAGTTCCTGTGGATACAGCTACAAAGATCACATTCACTAACTCATACTCAATGAGTGCAACTGCTACATTGACAGCAAGTGTTGAAAGAGACTTCTACTATGGTGTTGCTAATCTCAACAATGGTACAGCTGCTGTTGACCTTACTGCTGAAGATGAAACAGTTAGAAACTTCACACAGTCTGCAACAAATATGTTGAAAGCTTCTACAACAGATCCTGGTGTAGCTCAGACTTCTGTAAACGGCACTAGAATGTTGATCGGTGACGCAAATGTTGACGGTAAGACAAACATCGACGACGCAACAACACTTCAGTTGGCACTTGCTGAGAAGGATACACTCACTGATACAGGTGAGGCGCTTGCTGACTTCAACTTCGACGGTGTATCATCTATCATGGACGTAACTCTTAACCAGTACTACATTGCTAGATAAACTATTAGTATAAACACTTATATATATGTACGCGCGTACGCGTGCGTACATATATATAGCTTGAAAATGAACACAGTTCATCAAAAGCTAAAACTATTTTTGCTGTTTTATGTTTTTACACAGAAACCAATAATACGACCAAAACATATATATAACAGCAAATTTTATATAAAGCTCTTTTAGAGCAAACTACATTTTACAAGTCGCAGGGGCGAACATTGTTCGTCCGAGTGCGAACGTACATAAAGTGTAGGGGACGGCATTCTTGACGTCCAGAAAAACAAAATCTCCTTTGAATAAAGGGAGGGGTACCGCGAAAGCGGGGGAGGGTTTTTCCCTCAAACGTATTGGCGAGCATGCTCGTCAGAAAATAAGGCTCCTTTTACGAAAGGGAGCTGTCACCGCAAGGTGGCTGAGGGATTGATTAGAGCAATTATATTGCTCCAACAATTTGAAAATTCACGATTCATAACAAATTCAAAAGGAGGAAATCCTATGAAAACAATTTCAAAGCGTTTTCTAAAGGCATCTCTTGCGATGCTGTTGGTTGTGATGATGATCTTCAGCTCTACAATCACAGGCTTCGCTGCCGTAGTAGATAACGCTCAGACATCTGCAGTTGTAGATGTTGCAGGTACAGGTGGCAACCATTCCGGTGGTCACATCTACTTCATTAAACCAAGTTCATGGACTAATGCCGCATTTATTGTTGGTCATGATTCTTGGTTCCAGACATACAAAATGACCAAGGTTTCTGGTAACTTGTATTACTTGGATCTCAGAACTGCTGCTGGCGGTAACTGGGATGGTTGGAACGGTTGGGGTTTTGTTGACTCTAACACTACTACTAATGGTGGTACAAAAGTATGGAATAAGTACAATACTTATACACACTACACTGGTTTGCATACAAGTTATGGTTTAAACAATGGTAGTACTTATATTATTGCTGGTGGTTCAAGTAATGGTGCTGCTATTTCACCATCATACCAGTCAAGTGTTTATAGTGCGTTGAAATCAACTACTCAGACTGTATACAGTTATTCAACAACAGCTGGCGGTTCTACTTATACTGCTGACGCTGCTGCAGCTTCAACACTTTCTGTAAAGACTCAGCAGCTTACTGGTAATGGTGCAATTGGTACAGCTACTACTACATCAAAAACTGCAACGGCAACTTCTGCGAACAGAAAAGCTGCACAGGGTTCTTCTGTAACTGTTACAGCAGCTGCTGCTGATGGTTATACTTTCAAAGGTTGGTTTAGCTCTGATACTTCAACAACAGCTCTTTCAACTTCTACTTCATATACATACAATGCTGGTACTGGCAACACTTCTGTATATGCTAAGTTTGAAAAAGCTCCAATATATTCCGTAACATATGATGCTAACGGTGGTACTGGTGCTCCTGCTGATGGTACTGTTGAAGAGGGTAAGGATTTTACTATTTCATCTACTGAACCAACAAGAGCAAATCATAATTTCTTAGGTTGGAGTGATGAAAACGGCAATACTTATGCTGCTGGTGATACTATCAGCAACGTAACTGGTAACATCACACTTACAGCTCAGTGGGAACTCGCTGGTACATGTTCTCCTGTGATGGCTGGCCTTACACTTGATGTAAATGAGACTGGCACTGTAGAAGCTACTACAAATGAACATTGTACTGCTGGTGGTACTTTTAGTTATAGCTTGGTAACACCAACTGATGGTATTATTTCTCTTACTGGAAATTCAGTAACAGCTTTAAAACCAGGCACAACTCAGGTTAAAGCTACTTGTGCTTGTGGAAAAACAGTAACATGTGATGTAACTGTTAATACACCTGAAGTTTCTCTTACTCCTGCAACTGTTAAACTCATCGTTGGTCAGACAATGACAGAGGATTTTGTTACAACTGCTGAGGGTAATCCTACTGTATCACTCGGTGCTGACACAGCTGAGTTTATCTCTATTTCAGGTAACAAAGCTACAGCTCGTAAAGCTGGTACAGCTACTGTTATAGCTTCATTTAAGTATAACGATTTTTACACAGTTACTAAGGAAGCTACAGTTACTGTTTCTGCTCCTTCTATCACAGCAAACCCAACTTCAGTAGCTCTCGAGTTCGGTGAAGGTGCTACAGCAACTTCAAAGACCGTTACACTTACACCAAACACTT
>JAFUKO010000014.1 GCA_017473555.1 Ruminococcus sp.
AAGATTATCGCTATCCACGACCTTAATCCTCAGGCGCCGACTCACGTGCTTGTTATCCCTAAAATGCACATCGCTTGTGCTGATGACATCAATGATGACAACTGTGAGGTAGTGGGTCATATCTTCTCAAAAATCCCTGTAATCGCTGAAAAACTCGGTCTTGATGGTTATCGTATCATCAATAACTGTAAAGAGTCGGCAGGTCAGACCGTTATGCACCTGCACTTCCACATTTTAGGTGGCAAGACATTAGGCGAGAAGATTGTTTAAGAGGTGCACTATGGCTGATACATTTAAGATGACTATAGCAGGGGTTGAGCGTGAACTCACTAAATACCCCGTAAGTGACAAGCTGGATATTGCCGCTTTTATTCTTTTTGATGATGTTGAAATCACAGAAGCAAGTGCAAAAGCACTGCTCTCGATTTGTCCTGAGCACGACATCGTGTTAACAGCAGAGGCAAAGTCTATTCCGCTGTGCTATGAATTTGCACGTATCGGATGCAGACGCTACGTTGTTGCACGAAAAGGCACAAAAGTGTATATGTCTGACCCTCTTTCTGTCAGCGTTAATTCTATCACCACTGACTATGACCAGAAACTCTATCTCGGTCAGGAGGACGTTGAAAAAATACATGGTAAGCGTGTGCTCATTTTAGATGACGTTATTTCAACTGGCGAGAGCCTATTAGCTCTTGAAGAGCTTGCTCAAAAGGCAGGAGCTAACGTTGTAGGCAAGGCGGCTGTGCTCGCTGAGGGTGACGCCGCAAACAGAGGTGATATTATTTTCCTTGAAAAGCTTCCTCTGTTTTTTAAATAATTATAAGGACTGAAAACTATGAAACGACTGATAGCCCAGATAGGTTTAACATACTTATCCGTACTCTCGGTCGTTTTTTATTTTGGCAATACAACAGCTTTTATTATCGGCGGTATATCATTGATACTGCTTACATTATTTCTGGTTTTTGAAAAATGCAGAAAAACCATCTATCTGCCTGTGATAGCTTTTGTTGCTCTTTTAGCCTGTATTGTAAATCTCACTTACACCATCTTTGTTTATGAGAAAACTGTCGATAAATACGATGGCTTTAGCGGTAAGGTGACAGCCACGCTCATTGAAGAACCGAACAATCTTTACGGCACATACAGGTATATGTTTAAAACAAAATCTGTAGGTGAAGCAAATGACAGCGTAAAAATTATTGTTGCTCACGATGATTTGTTAGAAATCGAACCTTTTGATGTTGTCGAGATGGAAATCGAGATGTTTGAAACAAGCAGTAATTCTGCACTTTCTAAAAAGTGTTTTCTTTCTGCGACTTTCGGTTATGATGAACCTGTCTATGAAACTGTATCAAACGAGCACTGGCGTCTGAGATATCACGCAATAAAGCTAAGACAAGGTATAAGAAAAGCACTGAAAGAAACACTCAGCACTGACACGTTTTCACTGTGCAGTGCTCTGCTCATCGGCGATAAGTACGCCTTGTCTGAAGAAATAAGAAATGATTTTACCAAAGCCGGTGTGACCCACCTGATAGTAGTGTCTGGTATGCACTTTTCTATTTTAGCGTCAGGTTTTCTGCTTTTAGCTCAGAAGTTCTGGAGAAAAAGACATATCTTCGTTGTATTATGCGGTTTATTTGTACTGCTTTATATGGCGGTGACAGGCTTTTCACCGTCAGTGCTTCGAAGCGGTGTGATGATACTTGTGTGCTGTCTGGGACTGTCGATAGCACGAGAGCCGTTCTCTGAAAATTCGCTTGGACTTGCAGCAATAGTTGTGACAATTACTAACCCTTATTCAGTGGGTGATGTGGGTTTGATTCTGTCTTTCGCATCAACTTTTTCGATTATAAAACTAGCTCCTTTGTTGACTTCAAAATTCTGTGAAAGAATTAAATTTACACACTATCAGGGTGAGAGTACGTTTAAGCTGATGCTATCAAAATGGTGGAATAAAATACGAATGGGTGCAATCAGTGTATTTGCTATGAATATCAGTGCGTTTGTAGTGTCACTTCCGCTGTCTATCGCTTTCTTTGGTGCGACTTCAACAGTATCAATATTCTCGTCATTTGCACTTTATCCGTTTATTAATGCCTTGCTGTTGCTGACACTAGCGTTAGCATTGGTGTACTACATCCCTGTGGTTACATTGATTAC
>JAFUKO010000015.1 GCA_017473555.1 Ruminococcus sp.
GTCGCTGTACATCAATATCGGCGTAAGTGATGCCTTCGGAATATTTGACAGACTCACCTAAAATGTTACCATTCTCAGCGATAATATTATGTGCCGAATAAACCGCATCTGTTGAGCTTTCTCCAGGACCTGCCGAAGAGAAAAGATATGCACAACAAAGCTTTGCACTGCTGATGCGTATGAGGTCTTTTCTGTAGTCAGACTTGCCTGCGTACTCGCTGCTGGCAGCTAAATTAGCAATAACAGTTGCCTTACCATCAAGTACAAGTCGCTGTGACGGAGAGACTGGCGCCATAAGGTCTTCGCATATTTCAAAACCTAACCTGAGCTCTTTAAGCTGATTGCAACATAAAACTACATTAGCACAGAGAAGAACATCCTGTCCTGCGTATTTAATAACTTTATCTACACCTTTACCTGAGGTAAAATATCTGAGCTCATAATACTCGTTATAGTTAGGAAGATTGCACTTAGGAACAAGTGCGAGTAATTCTCCCTTGTATATAACAGCAGCACAGTTATATAGCGCATCGTTATCCGCAACCGGCACACCGACAACAGATAAAATGTTCATTGTCTTGGTTCTCAGGAGAATATTCTCAACAGCCTTTTCAGCATGCTTAATCAAGAAATTGTGCAACAGCATATCACCACAGGTATATCCGGTTACACAAAGTTCAGGAAAAACAACGATTGATGCTCCGTGTTGAGCTGCAAAAGAAATCTGAGAGATAATCTGCTCACTGTTAAATATACAGTCGGCGACCTTAATAGAAGGTGTTGCACACGCAGTCTTTACAAATCCGTAATTCATAAAAATTCCCCCATAAAAAATATCCATAACATATAGTTATGGATATTATAACCGATATTCGTGATTTTTACAATAGTTTCAAGACATTTAGCAAGATTAAACAAGGGTTTTTCTGACCTTGCGTTTAAAGAGATAAATGCCCTCCTGATAATCAGGCTCGTACTGACACAAGAAACAGGATACATATCCCATTATAAGCCAGAAAAACAGCACTGTGAACGAAACATCATACAGCAAGGCTTTTTCAAAAAACGCATATACAAGATAAGCACATAAAAACGAGTACATACATGGTAAAATGCTTTCTTTGAGGTTCTTAGCTTTAAATACGTGGACAGAAATATGCTTAGCAAAACGCAGTCCAAACAGCGAGAACAGGACAAATCCGACTATTCCCGAGCAGACTAGAATCGTAGCATAGCCGTTGTGGAAATCTGTAGCAAATTTTGACAACGCTTCTCCGTAAATATCCGAAAAAGCTATTCCGTTGTCAAACTTATCCTCACCGTAGTCGTAGACATTACCCTTGCCAATTCCGAAAAGAGGAAAATCAGAGAACAACGATGCCGCCTGACGCCACAGCTTAAAGCGACCGCTATCCAGATTCTTATTTATATGGCTGAATGTGATACGTTCTGTTGCGTAAAACATATCCTCTTCCATACCATCGGTAGACTCCGTTCTAAGCCCTACTTCAGCTTTTTCAAGAATCTCAGTAAAACCTGCCTGTGTGAAATATCTGACAAAAAACACAGAGCTGACAACAAAGATACCTGCGACCATAAGGGCGATGAGCTTTGTGACAATCTGCTTTTTTGAAAACTCTCGTTCAGAACCGAACATTTTATATAAAACAAATGTGATAACATAAAATACAATCAGTACAATCGCACCGTTTGAGTCACACAAAAACAGCGACATACCGTTAATAGCAACAGCACTGAGCAACCAGATTCGTGACACACGCTCCTGACCTGAAAGCTCGATAAAGTTAGTTTTTGTAAGCATATGCACACAGAAAAGTGCAACAACAGATACAAAACCGAGGATATTAGGATTGGAATAAATTCCTGTAAATCGGTTTTCGTAAATAATAAACTTAATTGACATAACCTCAAAGCTGATACCAGCCATAAGGCAGGCAAGTCCGAGTACACCGACAATAGTTGTGGTGTAAACAATAAAGCGACAGATTATGTACAGCTCTTTACGGAAATTCAGATGCTTTTCGGTATGTAAGGCGTAGAAAATGAAAAAGCAAATACACACGTGCAACTGAATTACCATATTATAGAAAAAGTTATCTGCAATATGTATTATAGCTGTAACGGTAGAGAAAAACACAAAAGCTAATAGCCACAAACCAAATCTTGTTATAGAAAAAACTCTTCTCTGTCGTTCATTATAAAACAGTAAAAACGCGCCCCATAAAAACAGAAAAACCAGTGCTACATAAGCAGGCACCTGAATAAATGAAACGTTACAGAAAAACAAGCACACAATATAGCTTATTCTGAATATAGAATTGCTGGTAAGAACTGTTCTTAACTTTTCCACACGCTTCACTCCTTTTCTATATATGACTTGATTTAAAGGTTTATAATAACACCTGTTTTACGGTTTTATACATAAGATAAATGTCACGCTTGAAATTAAAACGCTCAATATACTTGAGGTTATATCGCATCTTTTTAGGTAAAATCTCGTTCATATAGATGTCATCGATTTTGTCAGGGTCTGTTATCTCGCCTAAAATTCTGTCCTCATCCTTGAACTTGATGCTCGCAAATGAAGTAACTCCTGCAGGCATAAGTAAAGTTGCGTACATCACAGGTGTGTATCTGTCAACGTACTTTGTAACCTCAGGACGTGTTCCGACAATACTCATCTTGCCTGACAGTACGTGAAAAATCTGTGGCAACTCGTCAAGTCTGAGTTTTCTAAGCACCTTGCCGATTCCTGTGATTCTGTCGTCGTTTTCTGTTGTAAGCAAGCCAGCCTTATCAGCACCGACCTTCATAGTGCGGAATTTTAGAATCTTAAACTTCTTGCCGTAGGTTGTAACTCTCTCCTGCTTGTACATAACAGGGCCCTTTGAGCTGCATTTTATAATCACAGCGATAACAAGCATCGGGATAGCCAGTATCACAATCATGAAAAGTGCAAGCAGTATATCAGCGATACGCTTTACAAGCAGGCTGTTTCGCTTTTTGTCTAGAATATCATAGTAGTGTTTAACTTCATCGTTTTTAAACTCATCAGGAAGATTTTCAAATGGTTTTAGTAACATCAGAAGCCTCCAAATATTATTGTTTAATTAGGCAATTATACACCTAAAAAGACTTTTTTTCAATACTAATAGAAAAATTGGTAATAATAACGAAAACAGCAGATTATATTACATTTTTGTCAAAAGATTTATCTCAGTATTCCTTGACTAAAATCGATATTAAGGTTAAAATTATCATATACTATTAAGGAGCTTGATACTATGGATAAAGATTTTGCACCTGATCTCATTACTTTAATCGACGACGAAAACGTTGAACATAATTTTGAGATTATTGACACTATCGAAAACGAAAAGGGCATTTTCTATGCTCTGTACCCTATCTTCGACGACGCTGATGCTGCTGTCGCTGACGATGGTGAATACTACATTATGGAAGTTATCGAAGAAGATGGCGAGGAACAGCTCGCTGAGGTAGATGACGACGCTCTGCTTGACGAGCTTGCTGAAATCTTTGAAAAGAGATTTGAGGAGCTTTTCTCTGAAGAGTGATTGACTCCTGCCTGATTCGCGAATCGGTGAAAATAACCCTACAACCTTTAAATCGGGAGTTTAACTCCGTCAGCGGTGTGCAGACCTCCCCTATGGGACGAAGGGAGCCTAAAGCTGTCGGGTGGACACCCACCTGTCACTATAGTAGGCAGGTTATGTTTAGCCGATACGGTCAGGCGGGTATTTTTTTGTAATTTTAACTAGGAGTACAATATGAAAATTTCTGTTTTAGGCTGCGGACGTTGGGGCAGCTGTATCGCTTGGTATTTAGATAAAATCGGACATGATGTTATCTCTTGCGGATTAGAGACCGCACCTGAGCTCATCGCACTTAGAGATACTCACAAAAACGACTACTTAACATATCCTGAGTCTATTGAAGTAACATCTGACTTAGAAAAAGCTGTTTCTCACGCTGAAACTATTATCATCTCCATATCTTCACAGTATCTGCGTTCTTATATGAACGATATCGCAAAATATCCACTCGAGGGTAAAACAATCGTTTTATGTATGAAAGGCGTTGAGGTTGACACAGGTTGCAGGTTAAGTGAGGTAGTTTCTTCTTTTGTTGATAAAGATAAGACACCTGTTGCTGTTTGGGTAGGTCCGGGACATCCACAGGATTACGTAAAAGGTATCCCAAACTGTATGGTAATAGACTCTGACAACGAAGATGTTAAGCAAAAGCTGGTAAACGAGTTTTCTTCCGAGCTCATCAGATTTTACATAGGCACTGACCTTATAGGTAGCGAAATCGGTGCTGCTGCAAAGAATGTTATCGGTATCGCCGCTGGTATGCTCGACGGCATCGGTTACACATCTTTAAAGGGAGCACTGATGGCACGAGCTCCTAGAGAAATCAGCAGACTTATCGACGCCATGGGCGGAAACGGTTTGTCAGCTTATGGTCTTTGTCATTTAGGTGACTACGAAGCAACCCTCTTCTCTCCTTGGAGTCACAACAGACGTTACGGCGAAAGCTACTCAAAGGGCGAGAAATTCGACAAGCTCGCTGAAGGCGTTATGACATCTAAGGCGTTATACAAACTGAGTCTTAAGTATGATGTCGAAATGCCGATTACTACAGCAATTTACAATATTCTTTTTGAGAACAAAGAATTTAAAACCGAGCTTTCAAAACTCTTTGAACGTTCTGTAAAACAGGAATTCTGATTTTAAAAAACCTTATATACATAACAACACCGCATAGGATTATCCCATGCGGTGTTATTTTACGCTATTTTAATTCTCAAAAAGAATTAGTACATTCCGCCCATATCTGGTGCAGGAGCTACTGCAGGAGCAGGCTCTTTGATATCAGCAACAAGTGACTCTGTTGTGAGTACCATAGCAGCAACAGAAGCTGCATGCTGTAACGCTGAACGTGTAACCTTAGTTGGGTCTACGATACCGGACTCAATCATATCTGTGTACTCTTCTGTAAGAGCGTTGAAGCCGTAGCCAACCTTGTCAGCCTTCTTGATGTTCTCAACGATTACAGAGCCCTCAAGACCTGCATTTAACGCAATCTGCTTGATAGGAGCCTCAAGCACCTTTAAGACAATCTGAACACCTGTCTTAACATCACCTGTAACAGTATCTAAAAGTGCCTCAACCGCCGGAGTAGCATTAACAAGAGCTACACCACCACCAGCTACGATACCTTCTTCAACTGCAGCCTTAGTAGCAGAAAGAGCGTCCTCGATTCTGAGCTTCTTCTCTTTCATCTCGATTTCAGTAGCTGCACCAACCTTGATTACAGCAACACCGCCTGCAAGTTTAGCAAGACGTTCCTGAAGCTTTTCTCTGTCAAAGTCTGATGTAGTTGTTTCAATCTGCTGACGGATGTGTGCAACACGGTTCTTAATCTCTGCTTCATTACCAGCACCGTCAACGATGATTGTATCTTCCTTAGAAATCTTAACCTGTCTTGCTCTACCGCACTGCTCAATTGTAGCGTCTTTGAGCTCAAGACCAAGGTCAGATGTGATAACTGTACCGCCTGTTAAGATAGCGATATCCTGAAGCATCTCTTTTCTTCTGTCACCAAAGCCAGGAGCTTTTACAGCAACACAAGTAAAAGTACCTCTTAATTTATTGAGCACTAAAGTTGTGAGAGCTTCACCCTCTACATCTTCTGCGATGATAACAAGCTTTCTGCCTGACTGAACGATCTGCTCTAATAGTGGAAGAATTTCCTGAGTTGTAGAAATCTTCTTGTCAGTGATAAGAATGAGTGCATCGTCAATAACAGCAATCATCTTGTCTGTATCTGTAACCATATAAGGAGCGATATAACCTCTGTCGAACATCATACCTTCAACAACTTCGCTGTAAGTTTCAGCTGTCTTTGACTCTTCAACAGTGATAACGCCGTCTTTTGATACCTTTTCCATAGCCTCAGCAATAAGGTTACCGATGTACTCATCAGCAGAAGAAACTGTAGCAACACGAGCGATATCCTCTGTGCCCTTAACCTGCTGTGAATTATCTATGATAGCCTTTACAGCTTCATCAACAGCAAGCTGTATACCCTTTTTGAGAACCATTGGGTTAGCGCCAGCGGCAACGTTCTTCATACCCTCACGGATAAGAGCCTGTGCAAGTAATGTAGCTGTTGTTGTACCGTCACCAGCGATGTCGTTTGTTTTGATAGAAACTTCTTTAACAAGCTGAGCACCCATATTCTCAAATGCATCCTCTAGCTCGATTTCCTTAGCGATAGTAACGCCGTCGTTTGTGATAAGTGGTGCACCGAACTTCTTGTCGATAACAACGTTTCTACCCTTAGGGCCCAATGTAATTTTAACTGTATCAGCGAGCTTATCGATACCGCTCTGGAGAGCCTTTCTCGCCTCTTCACCATATGCAATCTGTTTAGCCATTATTCAATACCTCCGATTATTCTACAATTGCTAAGATGTCTGACTGGCGAACGATTGTATACTCCTCGCCGTCAATCTTAACCTCTGTGCCTGCGTATTTTGATGTGATAACCTTATCACCTACGTTAACGTACATTTTAACCTCGTTACCGTCAACAAAGCCACCAGGACCAACAGCAACTACGTTAGCGTACTGTGGCTTTTCCTGAGCCTGTGATGATAAAACGATTCCTGAAGCAGTAGTCTGCTCAGCGTTATCGAGCTTAAGCACAACTCTGTCAATAAGTGGTTTGATAGTCATTATATATATCCTCCTTGATAGTTTATAAAGAAATTAGCACTCGTCACTCTCGAGTGCTAATTATATTTTATACCATATTATGTAAAAAATCAAGTGATATTTGTCACTTCATAATTTATTTACATTTACTGTTTTGTTACTCAACTATTGCAGTTTCTATAATCTCATCTGAAAGCTTAACATCAAGCTTCTTCATCGCCTCTTCATTTATATGCAGATAGCAATCGTAAATATACACAATCGGAGTTGTTGCAGGTTGAGCATCATGATAAAGGATATCAAGAACAATGTCCGCTGCTGTACAGCCGATTGACGGATAATTGATAACACTTGTTGAGAAACATCCCTTTTCAAGCATTGTCAGATTACCACATACTACAGGGATTTTGTTCTTATAAGAGAATTCAATCAAAGGCTCGATGTTTTTGTTGATAAAGCCGTCAACAGGAGTGTAAATAACCTCTACGCCGTCTTTGAGCATTGTATCAAGTGTTGATTTAATCTCATCGGCATTTGTCACAGGATACTTAACGTACTCAATATTAACGTGGTCTGTCTGTGCTTCTTTTTCACCGATAAGTGCCTGTGTTACCGAATTATGGTTAGTACCAAGGTATATTGCACCGATTTTCTTTGTATCAGGGAACATCAGCTTGATAGAGTCAATCTGTTCAAAGCATGGTGTGTAGTCTGATACACCTGTTACGTTACCGCCTGGAGCTTCGTTAGATGCTACAAACTCCTCCTGCTCAGGCTCCTGAACTGCCGCAAAAACGATAGGAATATCGGTTGTCATAGTAGCTGCAAGTTTTGTAGCAAAAGGTCCGATAGTAAAGATAAGGTCATACTCTTCGTCAATAAACTTCTGTATAGCATCCTTACACTTGTCATTATCCTCTTCAAGAACATAGTCGAGAACAATGTTGTTGTTATTTATGTAACCGTAATTTGCAAGCTCAGCGATAAAGCCCTGATAAACACTATTGCTGTTCTCTATATTAGAATGCTGGATAATACCGATAGTGTAAATCTCCAACGGCTCTGTAGGTTCATCCATAGTCGCAGGTTCATCAATTGTTGCGACAGGCTTGACATTCGGAGCTTTACCCTTATCTGAAGCGTTGAATATCGCAAAAGCGATACCAGCTAAGACTCCTAAAATCAGTATAACATTCACTATAAGTACAAGATGTTTTTTCATAAAAACCATCCTTTCCTCATTTTATATACAACTCAAATTGTACAGTAATAACCATAATTTGTCAAATTTACGCTATTTCAGGCTGGATTTTACCTTATTAAAAAAACAAAAAGCACCTCATAAGAGATGCTTAATTATATAACTTATACATTGTCTGTTTCTGTCGAAAAACGTGAAAAACATGATTTGAGATAAATGATGTGTGAAACTGCTATAATCGCACTACGGAGCATCTTTTTACTATCAGAAGATGTAGTGCCGATTTTATCCACGCTGTCTTTGAGTCCAAACTGAAAAGACACCATATTTTCTAGCTCCATGCAAAAATAGTCATAAGCAACAGGGTCAGGATATTCCTTTAACTGAAGTACAAAAAGTGTAGCAATATTCTCAAGTGAGATAACATTTTTAAGCACAGTAATAGCAATAAGATGACCTATCTGGTCAGCAAAATACTGCTTGCGCTCAGGATTTTTGACAAGACCCATTTTAACATAATTTCTGATCATTGAGCCTGTTATCTCAAAGCCAATCGGAGCAAGAAAACCGTTAATATATTTAGTTGTTTGTTCCAGGTACAGACCGACATCAGGTATCTCAGAAAAACGAGGCAATCGAAACTGAGCTACACCGTCAGCTGACACAATATTAATAGCATTTTCCATGGGACATATTATACAACTTTTTTATCATTTGTCAAGAAAAAACCTATCTCGGTTTTATCATAACCTCTTGACAGGTTTTTTAATAACCTGTATAATTACAGCGTTAATTAAATTGATATTATGGTGAAAAATATGAATACAAATTTTAAAATAGTAGCTGACTCATCAGCAGATGCGATATTCTACAACAGCGATATAAACTTTCAGTCTGTCCCACTAAAGATAATTACTGACACAAAAGAATTCACAGATACAAAAGAGCTGAACGTCAAAACTATGGTAGATTTCCTTGGAAGCTATAGGGGTAAATCTTCAACCGCTTGTCCGTCTGTAGCAGATTATCTTGATGCTTTCGGTGATGCCGAAAACATAATCTGTGTTGCAATCACAGCAACATTATCCGGCAGTTACAACGCTGCATGTATCGCAAAAGACGAGTATTTAGAAAAACATCCAAACAGAAGAGTTCATATTATCAACTCACTTTCTGCGGGTCCTGAATTAAAGCTGATTATCGAAAAAGCCGAAGAACTTATAAAGAACGGTACAGATTTTGACACTATATGCAAGACACTCGACGAATATATGAGTCATACAGGTCTTGTGTTCTCTCTTGAATGTCTAAATAATCTTGCAAGAAACGGTAGATGTAACCCTATTGTTGCAAAAGCTGCAGGCTTGCTGGGTATCAGAATCGTAGGTAAAGCAAGTGATATCGGTGACTTACAGCCACTTGACAAACCACGAGGAGCTGACAGAGCATACAACAAGCTGTTTGATAGAATGTTAAGCGAGGGATACAAGGGTGGCAAAGTCATAATCGACCACTGTTTCAACAAAGACGGCGCTGATACACTCAAAAACCTTATTGTTAAGAAATTTCCGAAAGCTGACGTAATAGTTGATATTACATACGGACTTTGCAGCTTTTACGCTGAAAACGGCGGTATGCTGGTAGGATTTGAAAAGTAACTATTTTTAGATAACCCACTTAAAACATAAAGAGCACCGTTATATCGGTGCTCTTTATGTTTATATCTTATTTTCTCAGAACATCAACGCAATATTTATCAATATCGAATGCGTCAAGTAAAGTATCTTTCTTAAGATACAACGGATGATGCGGATGGCCTTTTTTAGAAATCTTGCCTGCTGTATACCACAAAGCGTTGTACCTCTTTCCTATCTCAGCCATGGTTAGAACACACTCGGACAAATAGTCACGCTTTTCAATTATATTACCCCACGCAGCCCACACGGACGCCTGACCTTTGGATAGTTTTAAAACATATTCAAACGCTTTCATATTCTCGTTATGCAGAAACTCGTTGAAGTTCTTCTCCATATCATCAGGATTTGTAGCACGCTGGGCGTAAACGTTAAACATAATAAAACTGTCATAGCCGTTATTAAGAGCGATACGCTCGACAGATTTCAAAGTATTGTCAAGGTCATCAGGAGCCGCAGTTGACGGATTGATTCCAATACAAATCAGAGGTTTTTCGCCCCTAGTACCCAATATGTAACGATATTCGCTGTAAAAGTCAGGAACATAAAGCCACCTGTTAACATCATAATCTTCAGGATGAGTAACTTTCATAGCATCATCAAAAGTGAGGACAGAAATATCTACGGTATCTGCTGATGGAATGTGCATAATAGCCTCCTTGACATTAGTATAAGTAAGTATAACACATATGCAAAAAAATGTATACACTAAAACAAAAGGCGGACGCAAAAGCGTCCGCCGATTTATTTAATTATATTATGGAGCCGGAATATAAATTGTCTGACCGATTCTTGTACCTGCGTCATCGTTAGCAAGATACAGCTGGATATGTGTTACGTCCATAATTGAAACTTCGCCATCTTCGTCAGTATCAGCTGCCATTAACAGTTTTCCTTGGAGCACAAGACTGTTAGCAAGATGCAACTGAATTACTGTTGCGTCCATAATGCTAACCTGTCCCTCTCCGTCAGTATCGCCTAAAATGAATGATACCTCGCCATCACTTGGTGGGTTAGTTGGAGGATCTGTAGGATCATCAGTTGGGTCTTCTGTAGGATCCTCTGTTGGGTCTTCTGTAGGATCCTCA
>JAFUKO010000016.1 GCA_017473555.1 Ruminococcus sp.
GATATCCACTATATCAATTTTGATATGCTGTTAAGACAGACAAAGCTTAACAGAAAATTCAGAAATCATCCGTTCATTCCTAGTGAAAAGAGTGAACTTAACAAGCGTTGTGAAGAGATTCTTACAATGCAGGCTGTCGGACTTGCAACACGCATGCAGAGTGCGTCGATAAGAGAGCTGGTTGTTGGTATATCAGGTGGTCTTGATAGCACACTCGCTTTAATCGTCAGTGTAAAAGCACTTGATATTTTAGGCTTAAGCAGAAAGAACTTGCACGCAATTTCTATGCCGTGCTTTGGTACTACAAAGAGAACCAAATCAAATGCCGAAAAACTCTCTTTAGCTTATGGCGTTGATTTCTCACAGGTGGATATCACAAAATCCGTTAAACAGCATTTTATTGATATCGGACAGGATGAGAATAAGCTTGATACAACTTACGAAAACGCACAGGCTCGTCAGCGTACAATGGTGCTGATGGATGTTGCTAACAAACTCGGTGCACTTGTTGTCGGTACAGGCGATTTGTCAGAGCTTGCACTTGGTTGGGCTACCTACAACGGTGACCATATGTCTATGTATGCTGTTAATGCGTCTGTTCCTAAAACCATGGTCAGACACCTTGTTTCCTACGAAACACAGCTGGTTTCTAACGAGATAGCGTATATCATCAATGATATTTTAGCTACTCCTGTTTCACCTGAATTATTACCACCTGATGAAAACGGCGAAATATCTCAGGTGACAGAAGATGTTGTCGGACCTTATGAGCTCCACGATTTCTTCTTGTATTACTTTGTGCGTTATGGTTTTTCACCTGAAAAAATCTTCTATATGGCACTAAAAACATTTGAGGGTGACTATGACCGCTATACAATCAAAAAGTGGATGCAGAAGTTCTTTATCCGCTTCTTTACACAGCAGTTCAAGCGTTCGTGTATGCCTGATGGTCCAAAGGTAGGCTCTGTAAGCCTTTCACCACGTGGTGACTTTAAGATGCCGTCTGACTTACAGGTAAGACTCTGGCTTGAGCGTATTAACGAATTATAAACCTTTTTTTGTTAATAATAAATTCGGTGATATATGTGAAAATTTATCTCAAACGTGACAAATCGGACGAGAATTCAAGATACATTGTTTACTCTGAGTCGGGTGATGAGCTGTACAGAATTAACGGTAAACACACCCACTCGTCACATCGTATGTATATTATGAGCGGTGACCAATGTGTAGCAAAAATCAGAGATACAAATCTGTCGATGATACGCTCTTGTTATGTAACAACAAGAGATTTGTCCTTTCATCTGACCATAACTCGTTCTAAAGGAAAATTCGCAGTTTCTTATCACGGAGTGACGCTTCATATAAGAGGCGATATTATCAATAAATCTTACGATATTCTTGATATCGATAACACAGTGCTCGCTTGTGTGTGCAGACGTTATGCTACATCACACGACGCATTGGAAATTAACATTTACGACGAAAAATTTGTACTTGTGAGCATTGCGACAGCGGTTTGCTTTGATTCAGTTTGTACAACCGACGCAATGACACTTCAGACTACTTAACGGAGGTATAACTATGGATAAACTTTTAAAGATTTTATCTGAAAATTCCAACTACACAACAGCTCAGCTCGCTCTTATGTTAAACGAGCCTGAGGATTACATCAAAGCTCAGATCAAGGAGTATGAGGATAGTGGAATCATCAGAGGCTATCAGGCTATGGTCAACTGGGATAATGTTCCTGATGCAGGTGTTATGGCTATCATCGAGCTTAAGGTTACTCCTCAGAAAGAGAAAGGCTTTGATGAGATTGCTGAAAAAGTTATGATGTTTGATGAGGTTTCATCAGTTTATCTTATGGCTGGTTCATACGATCTTGCACTTATCGTAAAAGGCGAAACTATTCAGGATGTTTCATCTTTCGTTGCTAAAAAGCTGTCTGCTCTTGAGGGTATTGTGTCAACTGCGACACACTTTATGCTCAAGAGATATAAGGAAGGCTCTGTTGCTCTTGTAGATGTCGAAGAGCCTACAGACAGAAGGGAAATGATACTGTGATAGATTATAACAGCAAGATAAATGACTCTATCAAGAGCGTGAAACCGTCCGGTATTCGTAAGTTTTTTGATATTGTCAACGAAATGGATAACGTCATATCGCTTTCTATCGGTGAGCCTGACTTTAAAACTCCGTGGCACATCAGAAAAGCCGGTATTGACTCGCTTGAAATGGGCAGAACATGGTACACACCAAACCGTGGCTTTGCAGAATTATGTAAAGAAATCAGCAACTATATGCTCAGAAAATGTGACCTTACATACGACCCGAAAACTGAGGTGCTCGTAACTGTCGGTGGCAGTGAAGCTATTGATGTTGCTATCCGCTGTCTGGTTGGAAAAGGGGACGAGGTGCTGATTCCTCAGCCATCCTTTGTTTGCTATGAACCGCTTACCATTATGTCAGGTGCAACACCTGTTATTATTGAAACAAAGATTGAGAATAACTTCAGACTCACTGTTGAGGATTTGAAGGATAAAGTTACTGACAAGACAAGACTTCTTATTCTGCCTTTCCCTAATAACCCGACAGGTGCTATTATGGAGCAAGAAGACTTAGAAGAGATTGCAAAATTTGTTATTGAGCACGATTTGATGGTGCTTTCTGACGAGATATATTCAGAGCTTACCTATGGCGGCAAAAAGCACAGTTCTGTCGCAACTATCGAGGGTATGAAAGAGCGTACTGTTGTTATCAACGGCTTTTCAAAGAGCTTTGCCATGACAGGCTGGCGACTCGGTTTTGCGTGCGGTCCTAAGGAGATTGTCGCTATGATGACAAAACTCCACCAGTTTGGCATTATGTCAGCTCCGACCACAGCTCAGTATGCGGCTATCGAGGCTTTAAGAAACGGTGACGATGACATCACTTATATGCGTGACCAGTACGATATGCGTAGACGTCTGGTTGTTGGCAGCCTTAATAAAATGGGACTTACTTGCTTTGAACCAAAGGGAGCTTTTTACTGCTTCCCTTGTATTAAATCAACAGGTCTTACATCGGAAGAATTCTGTACAAAGCTACTTCACTCAAAGCACGTTGCGTTAGTACCTGGTTCAGCATTTGGCGAATGTGGCGAAGGCTTTGTGCGTTTGTCTTATTCTTATTCGCTCAAGCATCTCAAAAAGGCTTTGACACTTATTGAGGAATTTTTAAAGGAGCTTTGATATGAAGCTGAAAGTTCTTGCACCCGCTAAAATAAATTTGTCTTTAGATATTGTCGGTAAACGTCCTGACGGCTACCACGATGTAGCTATGGTTATGCAGGCGGTATCGCTTTATGATACTATCACTGTGTCTGATGAGGTCGAAGACAACGCACCTGAAATCACAGTTACCTGTAACGTAGCGGGTATTCCTACCGATGACAGAAATATTGTATGTAAAGCCACAAAGGCTTTTTACAGATATTGTGAAATAGAGGGCAGAAGCATTTCTATTGATATAGAAAAAAACATCCCTCACGAAGCAGGGCTTGCCGGCGGTAGTACTGATGCCGCTGCTGTTATTCTTGCACTTAACCGACTTTATGATACTAAGCTTACCACTGAACAGATGTGCGATATCGGTGCAAGAGTCGGAGCAGATGTGCCGTTTTGTATCGTTGGCGGAACTGTGCTTGCTAAAGAAACAGGCACAACTATGTCTAAACTTCCGTCACTTACAAAGTGCTACATACTTATCTGTAAACCTGATGTGAGCGTTTCCACAGCTGAAGCTTATGCTAAATCAGACAGCAAACCGTCCAAAGGCTTTTTAGTTACCGATGAGGTTGTTAAAATGATTTGTAAACGTAACCTACGTGGTGTTTGTCAGTGCCTTTATAACGAGTTTGAGGCTGTTATGCAGCTAGACGAGATTACAAGTATTAAAAAGCAGATGATAAAGTACAAAGCCCTTGGTGCGTGTATGAGCGGTTCTGGGTCTGCAGTGTTCGGTATTTTTCTTGATGAGAAAAAAGCACTCAAGTGTAAAGAGGCTATGAGCGGTATGTACGACAAGCTCTATATCTGCGAACCAATTAAAGGCGGATGCCAAATTGTATAAACTTTAAAAACTTGCCTATACTCAAGGTAACTTGAAAGGCAGGTTTTTTTATATGAAAATGTTTATGAAAATACTCGTTTGCGGTTTTGTTATATCTGTTTTATTTTCAATGATACCGTTTGAAAGCACATGCAGTGAGCTTCAAAAAGACGTTTTGCGACTACATATACTCGCAAATTCAAACTCTCCGTCCGACCAGCAAATGAAACTTAAGGTCAGGGATGAGGTAATAGCAAAAATTTCACCGCTGTATAACACAGTAGATAAAAAGAGCGATGCGGTTTTTATAACAAAGAGCAATATTTCTATAATTGAAAAAGTCGCTCAGAACGTGGTTGATTCCTACGATTGCGACTATAAGGTCAAAGCTTGTGTTACTCATAAATATTTTGATACACGCTACTACGATGATTTTACAATGCCTGCTGGTATGTACGACACCCTACAGATTACTATAGGTGAGGCGAAGGGTGAAAACTGGTGGTGTGTTATGTATCCTACTCTGTGTGTGGGAGCGTCATCAAAAATCAGTATGAAAGATGACTTGTCCGACGAAGAATACAAGGTTATCACCGAAGATGACATTGAGTATAAATTCAAGATTGTTGAGTATTTTGAAAAAATCAGCTCGTATTTTAATTGATATGATACCTAAAAAGTAGACATTTAAATACAGGACACCTTGATGTATAATAAAATAGTCAAGGAGTTGAAAAGAAATGGGAAAATACCAGTTCAGTTACGAAGAAAAAATTACCATCATCAGAGAACATGAGGAAAA
>JAFUKO010000017.1 GCA_017473555.1 Ruminococcus sp.
GCTATGCCAATCGAGGGTGTTGAGAAGCTCGTAGAGTTCATGAAGAAGTTCGAAGAAGAGAACGCTTAATCGTAACGTTAGTTTATTCTTACTTACATAAATTTATATAAAGAAGGTACTACCAATGTATAATATTCTTAAACTCAACAAAATCGCTGAAATCGGCACAAGCAGACTCGGCGACAATTACAACTGTGTTGATGAGTGCGACGCTCCTGATGCAATCCTTGTTCGTTCAGCTTCTATGCACGATATGGAACTCCCAGAGAGCTTACTTGCAATCGCTAGAGCAGGTGCAGGTGTTAACAACATCCCACTTGACAAGTGCACAGAGAAGGGTATCTGCGTATTCAACACACCAGGTGCTAACGCTAACGCTGTAATGGAGCTTGTTATCGCTGGTCTTTTCATGGGCTCAAGAAAGCTCGTTGAAGGTATCGAGTGGAACAAGTCGTTAAAGGGTAACGGCGACCAGGTTCTTAAGATGGTTGAAAAGGGCAAGAGCCAGTTTGCTGGTCCTGAAATCAAGGGCAAGACAATCGGTGTAGTTGGTCTTGGTGCTATCGGTATCTTAGTTGCTAACGCTGCAAGAGCTTTACATATGAACGTTATCGGTTACGACCCATATCTTTCTGTTGAGGCTGCTCTTAAGCTTTCACGTCACGTACACACTGTATCAAACCTCGACGAGCTTTACGCTCAGTGTGACTACATCACACTTCACGTTCCACTCGTAGGCGATACAAAGGGTATGATCAACGAGGCTTCTATTGCTAAGATGAAGGATAACGTTAGAATTCTCAACTTCGCTAGAGATGGTCTTGTAGTATCAGGCGATATCATCAAGGGTCTTGAGAGCGGTAAGATCGGTGCTTATGTAACAGACTTTGCTACTGACGATCTCCTCGGTGTTGATGGCGTTGTTCCATTGCCACACCTTGGTGCTTCAACTCCTGAATCAGAAGATAACTGTGCTATTATGGCTGCTGACGAGGTTAAGCAGTACCTTGAGCTCGGTAACATCAAGAACTCAGTTAACTTCCCTTGCGTATCAATGCCTAGAACAGGTGACGTAAGATTCTGCGTATTCCATCAGAATACACCAAAGGTTATCTCAAAGATGCTCGATGCTATCGGCGGTAACGTTGAGAACATGGAGAACAAGAGCCGTGGTGACTTCGCTTACACAATCATTGATGCAACAGGTGCTAACGCTGATGCTGAAGCTAAGATTAACGATATCGACGGCATTATCAGACTCAGAGTACTTTAATTTTCAATATATAAAGACCGTAGTGTTATGCTACGGTCTTTTTTTATATATCAATGTGATTGCGTACAAATTTTCTCTGCATAATATTTGTACCTTAATAATCGAAATCTCTTCTAAAGGCTAAAGAATAAATATAGATAATCAGAAAATTTTTGAAACCAAATGAACTTCTTTCGTGTTTTATATATAGAGGAGTTAAAATCCTTTAGAAAGGAATGATATTATGAAGAAACTTATATCTTTAATTGTTGTGATTGTTATGCTTTGCTCTTGTTGTATATTCAGTACTAGTGTTTCTGCGTTTGATGAGGAACATATGACTAACAACCGACCTGAGTATTCTATAACAATGGATTTTGATGACGACACGGTTATGTTTTTGCTGACAAGTCGTGCGAGTAAATCAAACCCTGAGTTTACCCCTGAGGATTTCGGTGACTTGGGAATCAGTGAGGTTGAAAGAATAAGCTCTGATGGTGCACAAAACCATTGTTTTTATGTGACACTAGAAAGACATGACAAACAGAGCGTTTTAGATGTAATTGAAGAATTGCACAAAATGGACGACATACTGGTAGCAGAGCCGAATTATCGTGTGTATTCTCCTGAAGATGACAAGCTCCCGACTGCTGCCGAGGATTTCATTAGCTTTGTTGTAGAACAGAATAATGGGAAGATAAGTCAGGCAGATGTGTGGATTGAATATATGTATACTTTTTCACAGGATAAATATCTTGTGAGATATCACGGTGTGATGGATTACAATCAGGTTGAAGTTCAAAAACTGATTGGTGATTATAAGCTTACCTTACCTTGTCCGCCTGTCCCTGAGGTTTACTATAATGGTGAGATTTACGATTTGTTTGATGCCTATGAAACAGGGATTCTGAACGATGATGACCTCGAAACTATGACAAAGTTCAGGAAAGTCGATTTTGTAAAACTACTGTTTGGTGATGCTGATAATGATAACGAACTAAGCATACTTGATGCAACACTAATTCAGCAGTTTATTGCACGACTTGTGCAAACAGATGCTTTAGAAGCAAAGCTTGCCGACTTTGACCGTGATGGTGAAATCACTGTGCTTGATGCAACTGCTATACAGCTCAAGCTTGCAGGACTTCAATAATCTTTTATTTTTACAGCCCTGAGTTTATTGCTCAGGGCTGATTTTTTTGTTGCTAAAATAATTCGACGCCATGTAGAAATTTGTTGAAATTGCTATTTACTTGTGCTATTATTGACTTAAAATATAAATGGAGGTATATAAAATGACACAGACTAATAATTCGAAAATAACTAAAATCATTGCAGGTGTGCTTATAGCGGTTGTTGCGATTTTTATCATCGTTAACTGTTTTACGATCGTTAATCCGGGTCACACAGGTGTTGTTGTTACACTGGGTAAGGTTAACGAGGGCGTGCTTTCTGAAGGTATTCACGTTAAAGCTCCTTTTGTACAGAAGATTGTAAAAATCGACAATCGTATCGTAAAGCTTGAAGTTTCAACCGAGGCTTTTTCAAAGGACTTGCAGACTGTATCAACAACACTTGCTATCAACTACAGAGTTGACTCAGCAAAGTCATACAGCATCTATAAAAATATCGGTGCAAACTACGAGGCGGTACTTGTAACTCCTGCTGTTAACGAGGTGCTCAAGGCTATCACTGCCAAGTACACAGCTGAGGAGAGTGTTACTAATCGTACTTTGATCTCAGACGGTCTTATCGAAGGGCTTAACGAAAAGCTTAATGCAAGCGGTCTTTATGTGACAGACGTTAATATTATCAACTTCGATTTCTCAGAAGCGTTCATCAATGCTATTGAGGAAAAGCAAGTAGCTCAGCAGCAACTTTTAAAGGCTGAAACCGAAAAGCAGACAGCAATTACAAATGCTGAGGCTGAGGCTGAAGCTACTATGATTAAAGCTGAAGCTGAGGCTGAGGCTAACAAGAAAATCAAGGCTTCTTTAGATGACAACGTTATCCGTTCAAAGTTCTATGATAAATGGAACGGTGAACTTCCACAGGCTATGGGCAGTGATTCAGTTATCACAAATATAGACGGTGGTAATCAGTAATTTAACAGACAAAAAATATCCCCACTGCAAAATATAATGCAGTGGGGAGTTTTTTATTCGTTCTCGTTTTCAATGTCTGTTGAATAAACTGAACTGAGATATAAAAGAAAGTTTTCGTTGAGTAAAAAATCAATCTCTTCAGGGTTATCAGGCAGGGCAATTATCATCTGTTTGTTTAGCTTGATAATATAGCCATCGTAAATAGCTCCCTTGAGCTTGCGTGCGTTTTTGAGATTAAGCCCTGAATTTGACATTGCACGTGAAAGCACTGTTGTGAGATTTTCATTATCGTTGACTGTAAATCCTCCGATAATTACCACACAGTTGCAAAGCGTCAGGCTTTCGCAGAGCGTCTCGCCGAGCTTTGTCGGAGCAACTGAAGCGATGATTCTGTTTGTGCTCATATTTATCGTAGAAAGTTTTGCCTTCAACGCTTTCTCGCAATATGAGGTTTTTCTGGATTTGTAGAACAGGACATCGTATTTCATCTTGTGCTCCTTAGTAGATAATATTACTGAGTTTTAGGTGGTTTAAGTGTAGCAGTAAAGTTAGGATAAATCGTCATACTGTAATGCACGTTGTTCAGGTCTAAACCATCAGTTAACCAGCCTGTGAACGTGTAGTCGTAGTAATCGTCTTTAGGTAATGTAGGTGTGCCACCCGGTGGTGTTACCGAGTCACCCTCTTTGACAGATAATGTGTAGTATTCGGAGCCGTCGTGGTTAACGAATTTAACTTCGTAGTAGTTAATCAATCCGCCACCACCTACTTCGCCCGGATTGCTTGGATCTTCTGTAGGATTCGATTTCACGGTTTCTGTAAGCTCCTCGCTACCCTCGAGATTTCCTGCTCCATCATACCAGTTGATAAGACCCTTTGAGTAGGCTTTCTTGAATGTCAGTATCTCAGGTTTTGAACCGCCGTAACGCTGATAATAACAAGCAGGGAATACAGCAGCTGAGTTTACTGTTGCGATTTCTGTATTTACTGTGGCTTTCTCGCCATCCCTGAGCTTTCTCGCTACAACAACTGTTCTGAAACCTGTAAATTCGTAGCTACAGGTTGAAAGAGTTAAGAGCTGGTCGTCTTCGTTTACCATAACAGGACAATTGATGAGTGAGCGGATTCGTACATTGTAAACGTAGTTCATAAACTCAGCATCAGATAAAAAGCTACCCTGCATATAGTTGAAGAACTTGCCGTCATCATGATCATAGTATGTGCTGGTTTTGAACACAGAGATGATCTTATACTGACCGTTTGCCTCAGGAGTGTTGAACTCAATTATCGGATGTTTCTTGTAGAAATTAAGATTGCCCTTTAAGTCGCCATAACCCATTAAAGCGTTGAACATACTGCCGTCACGGATATTGTGGCCATGTAAGATAACGTTCTTTGATTTTACGGAATCTGTTGAACGATAGTCAACAAAGACACTTCCGTATGATGAGTATGACTTTTTGTATGTATGGTTTAAGTAATACTGGGAGTATGCGTTGTCACCTTTATGCTCAAGTACAGGATAGTCAATCTTAGTTCCCTTAAGAGTAATCCATGCGACAATTTCCTTGTTGAGCTTTTTAAGGGCTTCCCAGTTCTGGGTTTCAGGTGTTGTATCGTCACCGCTGTCGGTTGTGGTGTTGTAGGCTATGTCATGGATTTCGGATGTAATCTGAGAGTTTAAGTATGGCTTGATAGCAAACTCGTTTATAAGATATGCTGCCGAAACTATGAACGCAATTATAGCAAGCAACACAACAATTTTTCTGATAACATTGTTTTTAGAGTCACCCTTATGTGGGATAAAGCTCATGAAAAAGCCTTCTTTTTTCTTCACTTGTGGGAGGGCAGGCCTTTCGATATAAGCTATACCGTCAGGACAGCTTTCTTCATTTTGCTTAAAAATGTTCTGTGCCTTATTAACAGCGTCTGTTACAAGTGCTTCGACCTCAACTCCTGTGAGTGAAGCGAGAGGCAAAACAACATAGTGCTTTGAGAAAATCTTGAAGCAGTAGCCGTTGTATCCGTTTCCCAGATCCTTGATAGTACTGATTTTGATTTTCGGAGTAAGAGCACTGTTTTCTTCGCTTTTTGGGAGAGAAGCTTCTGCCGATTTGATGAAGTTATAAAAAAGCGATTTAAAGCTGCTTGAGTCAGTAGTGTCCAACGCATTGACAAAAATATTATAGTCAATCTCATCGCCAGACTTATCCGAGGTTTTGAGCACCTTTGTGAAAGCCTTTTCAGTGGCATCTATATCGGTCTTGAACAAAACTCTGATGTCACTTTTGTAAATAGCGTGTGCGATGTTATCGATGCTTTCACTCAGCATTTGTACATCGGCAGAGTTCTTTTGTACAGAGAATAATTCGCAGTTATACATTGTTTCTGCACTTCCTTTTAGATGGTTTCTGCGTTTTGTTTACGGATTGATAATTGTAAGTTTAACGTTTTCGACAGCTTCTGCTATCATATCGTAAAGTCCTGCTTCTTCTTCAGCCTGCTTTACAAATTTTAACACAGGTCGGGTGCGAGGATGCTTAGGAGTGAATACTGTACAACAATCTTCATATGGTTCGATTGATGTTTCGAATGTGCCGATTTTTCGTGAAATAGTAATGATTTCTTCTTTATCCATACCGATAAGAGGACGGAAAACCAGCATATTTGTTGCTTCGTCGGTACATGACATTGCGTGGATAGTCTGGCTTGCTACCTGACCGAGACTTTCTCCTGTGATGAGTGCTGTACAGTCGTTGTTCTTTGCAACGATTTCAGAAATCTGCATCATCAGTCTACGCATAATTATAGTGAATAACTCTTCAGGACACTTGTCACGTATAGTTTCCTGAATTTTTGTGAAAGGAACTGTGTACATATTGATAGAGCCACTGTAACGGCTGACAAGTTTCAAGAGCTTTTCAACCTTTAAGTGAGCACGCTCGCTTGTGTACGGAGGACTGGCAAAATGGATAGCGGTGAGTCTGATACCACGTTTTGACATCATATACGCCGCTACAGGAGAGTCGATGCCACCTGAAATGAGGATGGCCGCATTTCCGCCTGTGCCGACAGGGATACCACCCTGGCCACGTAAGGTTTTGCATCTTACATATGCACCAAAGTCACGCACCTCAACAGTAACTGTGATTTCAGGATTTTTAACATCAACCTTGAGGTGTGGAAAATGCTCCAGGAGTTTTCCACCCACTGTTGCTGAAATTTCAGGGGACTTGAGTGGGAATTTTTTATCAGAACGTTTTGACTCAACCTTGAAAGTTTTAGCTCCCATAAGCTCGTCATATAAATAATCCGGTGCCTGTGATAGAATATCGTCCATATTTTTCTCACAAACAAGTGCACGTGAAAATGCTACGATACCGAAAACCTGTGATACACGCTCGCATACATCATCGAGGTCGATATCATCTGACACTGGTTCAATGTAAATAGTGGACTGAGCGACGGATACATTGAACTTGCCCAGATCACGGATGCGGTGCTTTAAGTTTTTAATGAGTACATCTTCGAAGTTGCGACGATTAAGTCCTTTAAGGGCGATTTCGCCGACTTTGATAAGTATAATTTCTTTCATAATTTATCCTTTACTTTGTTTTAGCGAGGGTGTCGATACCCTTTTTTAGTGAATTTATAAATGCGTCTATATCAGTTTTATCGTTGTATTTTGAAAAGCTGATGCGAAGTGAAGAGTCAATCAGTTTATCAGGAAGCCCCAACGCCTGCAATACATAGCTTTTTTTACCTTTTGCACAAGCAGAGGAGCTTGAAACATAAATCTCGTCTTGCTCCAGATGATGAAGCATTGTTTCGCTTCTGATACCATCTACCGATATGTTTAAAACATGCGGAAGAGCACTGCTGCTTGAGTTTATAGTGACTGAGTCGATTTTTGCAATCTCGTCTACTAAATAGCTGTTAAGCTCAGATATGTACTCTTTGTTTTTTACTATGTCAAATTCTTCAACAGCAGTTGCAAAAGAAGCAATCAGCGGAGCACATTCAGTGCCCGGTCTTACCTTTTTCTGCTGTTCGCCTCCATAGAGTAGCGGTATAATTCGCACGCCCTTTTTCAAGAATAGTGCACCGACACCCTTAGGTCCGTGGACTTTATGAGAGCTTACGCACAGAGAATCAACGTTCCATTTCTTCGGCTTTAAGACTAACTTACCGTAGGCTTGTACAGCATCGCAGTGGAAATGAGCATCAGGGTTCTTGCGTTTGACGATTTTTCCTATTCGTTCAATATTCTGAATAGAACCGATTTCGTTGTTGACTGCCATAACTGCAACCAGGATGGTGTTTTTGTCAACTGCTTCTTCAAAAGCTGTAAGTGGCACAACACCGTCTGCATCAGGAGTAAGATACACAACCTCAAAACCATCATTCTGGAGTTTTTTACAAGCTTCCATAACAGAGCTGTGTTCAATAGCTGTGGTGACTATTTTTTTACCGCTTCTTTTTTTAGCGTCTGCGACACCGAAAAGTACGGTGTTGTTTGACTCTGTCGAACCACTTGTGAAGTAAATCTCATCGGCATCAACAGAAAGGGATGATGCAATAACTTCTTTTGCCTTTATGAGCTCAAGTTCAGCACTAAGCCCTTTTTTATGCAGTGAGCTCGGGTTACCATATTCAACTGTCATCATATGTAGTGCCTTTTGCGCTGCAGACTCGCAGGTAACGGTGGTGGCACTATTGTCAAGATAATGTTCAGCCATAGTTTTTCCTTTGTCGTTTATGAAAAACGCTTCTAACCTATTATAATATAATTTTACATTATATATTATAACAATTTGTAAATTTAAAATCAAATACAGTTCTGTAATAAATAATAGTAAATTTATGGGGAACTATACTATAGGTGATAAATTATGGTAAGTAAGAAGAAATACAGCAAAATGGTGGAAAAAGCAACAAAAAACAGCCCCGTTTTAAAGGACTGTGTGTTTGCGTTTTTGATAGGTGGAGCGATATGTACACTTGGTCAGGCTTTGACCGATATTTATATGAATTTAGGAATGGAGAAAAAGGACGCAGGAACACTATGCTCAGTGACGCTTATTTTTATCGGCGTGTTACTTACCGCCTTGCATTTGTATGAGAAAATCGCAAAGTACGGTGGAGCAGGAACTTTGGTTCCTATCACAGGTTTTGCAAACGCTGTGTCATCGCCTGCAATCGAATTTAAATCCGAGGGATTTATCCTCGGTGTTGGTGCGAAGATGTTTACAATCGCCGGCCCCGTAATTGTGTATGGAACTGTAGCATCAGTTATCTACGGCATTATTTACTGGGGAACGACGTTGTTTGATGAATTGTCAAACTAAGTGCAACACTTTTCGAGATGATTCATAAACAAATCAACTGGTTTTTTGAAACCTAAAACTTTCTTGGGCCTGGCGTTAATCAACGCCAGGTTCTTTTTTAATGTTTTAGGGCGAACCCTCGAA
>JAFUKO010000018.1 GCA_017473555.1 Ruminococcus sp.
CCTTTCTGTAATATTTTTCCGAATACTATAATTCAGTTTATTATAGCACACAATATGCGGAATTGCAAACCATAAAAGCGAAATTATTGTGAAATAACAAGGAAAAACGACTCGTGTCGATTTTAAGTTGTCGCTTAATTCGAATCAGTTTTCAAATTGTTATTACCATTAAAATATTCAAATTCAAAGCTGGCTTTTTCGCTGATGAAATCACACAGCACCTCATTCTTACGTAAAAAGCGATAACGAGCTGTGCAGGATGCACTTTCGTGAATGGTTCTGTTCATATTGCCGTTTGTTGGTGCGAAAAGCGGGTGTACGTTCTTTTGCAGTAATTCTGCAGTTAACTCGTACTCACCTTGTTTCACGGTAACTGTATTTTCGCTGATTCGTTTCACTTTCGCTCCAAGGTAAGTAGCAATACGATGTTCTCTGCCATTCAGCAAAACAACACCAATGATACCCGTAAAATGACATCCAAGCACAGGGATATCCGCCACAGATACCATCAAAGAACCGTTTTCAAAACAGCTTTGTGTCCAGATATATCGTTTCGGGAAAGAGTAACCTCTGTCGCCCTCGATGTAACCGATTCCGTTATCAAAATCGAATGATTTATCATTCAGCGTGATGTGACCGTCTATTCTGTGCGACATACTGAAAACACTGTGTCGGCATTGCATAAACGGAACAAGTGCGAAAGGTCCCATAATGTCATATGCAATAGGCGAAAGTGATTGAAAGTGAAGCTGACCTTCCAGTTTGCAACCGCTACTTTGGAAATTCAATGCAATCCCTTTTTCCGAGAATACACAATCCCCTATTTCTACTGATAACGGTTTTGTAGTGTACCTGAGTTTCTGAAACGGTATATTATAAACTTCGTCATCTGTAATTATCTGTAATGATGCTGATGTAATGTTTTCACTGCGATGATACGCAGGAATGAACGCAATCGTTTTATCACCGTTAGAGCATTTGAAATACCAGCCTTGAAAATATCCTTTATTACGCATTGTTCCTCCATAGTTACATAATCACCTTAGTATTTGCGATTTATAAACAGAAACACTAAAATGGAGAGGGTGGCTCTTATGAGTCACCCTTGTTTTCTTTCTCTGCTTTGATTTGGGCTTTCACGTTTTCTATCAGTTCTTTGAGTTTTTCTTCGCACTCCTCTTTTGTAGGAGCGTAGATGTTAAATTTCTTGCGCTTGCCGTTTGGAAGTCTTGGGGAGTAGCTACCATCCAAAATATTTTCGCTAATCTAACAGATAAGTTTGTCTCACTTCCAGAATTTTTACAGGAATTTTTGAAAGCTGTTTTTACAATTATTTTGAGTGTTTTTCAAAATATAAATGCCCTTCTAATAAAATTAAAAGTTTTATAAATAAAATATTTTCTAACAATGAAAAAGCCGATGAGATTTATTTTTCTCATCGGCTATCTTTTTATCGTTTCCTATAAATTACAAGTTCAGGGTTTTCTCCGTTTGCTTCGTAGGTGCAAACAAGCAGAAAGTCCATATTCGCAGCAATGCCAAAACATCTGTCACCACCAAATTCACATTCAAGCTGATTTCCAAGGTAGGTTGCGTTATCATCGAGAAACTTTACAGTTTGCCCATTTGGTAGATTATACTCAAGGTTAATATATCCGCCCACAAGAGCATTCAACTTTTCCACCTTTGGCATTCCTTCGATATGTAAATCGTTAATCTCGTTGATAAGCTGTTGCTTAAACTCCTCAAACTTCTCTGCACCAGCAAGGTATTTATAATTCTTCCAATAATCGAGTTTTGGAAGCATATCTTCCATATATGAGCGCACTTGTTCAGAAGGAAACTGTTCACTTGCCATATTTTTTACACAAACCTCAATTAAATCATCCATATCGTGATACATATATTCGCCGTCAGCATAGCACCATTTACAGTATTCCTCATTAAACAAGCCATCTGTTTCTCGGCTTGTATTAGAATCCTCCAGAGGCATACCACAACATTGGCAAATAAGCTTTCTCGGTGATCCAAGAAGCGTATTGATTGAAACATCAAACAGCTTAGATAACAATTTCAAAGTTTCCGTATTAGGAGTGGTTTCACCATTCTCCCAACGAGAAACTGCCTGACGGGTGACAAACACCTTTTCAGCAAGCTCTTCCTGCGATAGTCCATTTTTCGTTCTAAGCTCAAGAATAATATCTTTTGTTTCCATCGTATCACCGCTTTCTATTACTTTGTATTCATTATATATTTTTTCATTCTCTTCCACAAGCAACACGCTGTTGCTTCATCGTTATCTTTGTTTACTGTGGGTCAGATTTTATACTATAAATAAACTATTCGCTTTTATAATAAACTCCCCTCACCAATTTGATGAGGGGATAAACTTTAGCCTACTTTATAGTAGTATACCTTGTCGCAATTAGGACAAGGTGGTTATGTATCAGTATGATCATCTAAAACAACCAACTGACCACAAGACACGCACTGGTAAGTACCCTTGCCAGGTTTTTGACCTGTCTTATAAATACAGCCATCTCCTTTCATAAAATTGTGCAACCAAAATTAGTTTGGTGTAGAGCGACGATGTCCGCCTACTTTTGTCCCGTCGGATTTCTTGTAAGGCTTAACAACAACAATTTTCTTGTCCTGCTTACCCCTTACACTTGACTTAGTCTTAGCCATAAGAGTATTTTCCTTTCCTGACGGTGCACAATATTACTCGAAAGTCTTGACTCACAAGATAAATCTGTGTTAACATTATCCTTGCAGTGGAGATAAATGTTCGGATCCAACCGTCATTATTTCCTATAAAAAGGGGTAGCTTGAGGGAGCTACCCTTTTTTATTGAGGATAGTATAACACCATTTTTGAATTTGTCAAATATTAACAACCGCAAGATATGCTATGTTCAATATATTTTAATACAATATATTGACTTTTTTAATTCTGTAAAAGAACCAAAACACAACTATAGTTAACATATTATACATGTCAACAGGTAATATAGCTAAATTTCCTTGATATTTTTAACATTTTTCTTCATTTATGTAGAATTTACACAAATTAGAATTTTTGTTCGATCTCCGCTACTACACTTGATCATATAATAAACAGCTCTCAAAACAGTGACTGTTTTGCACTGTTCAATTATTAAGACTTCAAACTTTCTCTGCTTTAATTTCAGCTTTCACGTTTTCTATCAGCTCTTTGAGTTTCACTTCACACTCTTCTTTTGTGGGAGCGTAGATGTTGAATTTCTTGCGTTTGCCGTTTGGAAGTCTTGGGGAGTAGCTTCCCTCCCACACGTTTTCGCTGACTTGATAGATACAGCCTGTACCGCTTTTTCGAATCTTTCCTTTCTTCGGCTCAAATTTTGGTTGTGGTGGCTTTTCAGTATCGTGGTCGGGTGTTTTCTCCTCTGGCATTTTCGCGTCTGTACCGCCGATTTTTCGGTCGATGTTGATTGACGCTTGAATTTGCATTTTGTCAGTCAAGTGGCTGTACACGTCAAGCGTAGTTGCAGCTGACACGTGACCTATCATCGCCGACAGCGTTTTCACGTCCATTCCGTTTTCGAGTGCCATCGTTGCAAAGGTATGTCGTAAGTCGTGGAAGCGGATGTTCTTGCACTCAGCTCTACTTAGTATCTTCTTAAGCGACTTTCCCATACTCACAGGGTTGCGTGGCACATCGTCATTCACAGGTGACGGAAACAGCCACTTTGAATTCACGCTCTTTTTATACTCGCTTAGCATATCTAGTAAAACTTTCGGCAGGATAACGATTCTGTCGGAAGTTTTTGTTTTTGGTACTGAGATGTTCAGTTTGCCGTTTACTACACTCGCTTGTCTGGTAATGTGTAGCTCACCCGTTTTGAAATTCAGGTCATTCCATTGCAAGCCGAGTATCTCACCTCTACGCATACCCGTAGCAAGTTCTAGCAAGAAGAATTCGTAGAATCCGTCTTCTTTCGCTTGAATTAGAAATCGCTGAATTTCTTCATTTGTCAGCACTTGCATTTCTTTTGCTTTCTTTGGTGGGAGCTTGCACCCTATCGCAGGATTTGAGCGTATCAATCCTTCGTCCACAGCTTTATTCAATGCAGACTTTAAAGTTGTATGGCATGAGCGTACCATTCTGTCGGACAGTCCTTCTCCAAATAATTCTGTGCGAGTTTTTCGTCCACTCGTTTTAAGCTTTGAATAGAACTGTTGCAAGTCAGAGCTTGTCAATTTATCTAGCTGTATGTTTCCAACCTCTGGTATGATGTAGTTGTAGATAAGATTTCGGTAGAAATCTTTTGTTGACTCTCGCAAGGCAGGTTTTGAGTAATTCTCAAACCAGAAGTTGAGCCAATCTGAAAACGTCATTTCTGATTTACACTTATTACTCGCTGACTCGAACTGCTCTTTGAGTTCGTTAAGTTTTCGCTGACACTCAGCTTTGCTTTTTGATGTGACATTCTTTGTCTTTGGATAACCTTTTTCATCGTAGCCGACGACTACTCTTGCTTCCCATCTGCCATCTGCTCTTTTGCGTAAAGTGCCTGCACCGTTTTTACGTCTGTTAGCCATTTCACTCACCGTCCTTTATGATAAGGTTGTTCACGAACCCACCGACGATGTTTGACGCTCGCTTTTGCATATCTGTTGTGACGTGTGTGTATGTGTCGAGTGTGAACGATGCGTTCGTGTGACCGAGTATTCGTGAAAGAGTTTTTGCATCAACTCCGCTTGTGAGAGCGTGGGTTGCGAATGTATGTCGCAGGTCGTGGAACCTGATTGATGGTAGCTCTGCGATTTCCAGCAACTCTTTCATACGCTTGTATGCGGTGTTCGGATTGATTGGAAGTTCAGGTTTGTAAAGGTTCGGGAATATCCATTCACCTACTGAGTTTTTAAGTCTATCGCTCAATCGCTTGGCTGTACTCGGTGGCAACTGTATCGTGCGTGTGCCGGTTTCAGTTTTGGTATCACCCCAAGTTAGGTTACCATTTTGTTTTTGCACAGTTCGTGCAACTTTCAGTCTGCCTGTGGCTTCATCGAAGTCCTCCCACCTCAGTCCACAGATTTCACCTCGTCGAAATCCTGTGGTAAGC
>JAFUKO010000019.1 GCA_017473555.1 Ruminococcus sp.
AGACTTTATCAGCAGATATAGCAACATCGCTGAAACTTTCAAACTGCTTGTCCTTTTTCAAAAAATCAAAGTTGGTCATAATGACACCTCTTTATGACTAGGTAGAAGAATTCATAAATACAATTATTTTTTATTGCCTAATACTGCAGGTAGTCTATCCTCTGGAATTTCTAACTCCGACAAGTAATGAGGAGCAATATCCAAAAGGTTTTGAGCCTGTTCTGTAGCTCTTGGTCCCCATAAATATGTTTTATCATTGGTTTTTTGCTTATGGCTTTCTGATTTATTCATACCAAATTCCGTAGTAGGCTTGTTCTTACGATGTTCTGCATTAAGCTTTTCTTTGCGGTGTTCTGTACTGGATTTCTCTTTATTATGTTCAATGATGGGGTCCTTTTTACGAAGATTCATCTGGAAAACGTTATGATTAATTCCAACGAATATTTGTGAACGAATACTGTCAGCGATTAAGGATGGTGGTTCTGCCAAATCTATAAATCTGTTTATTACTTTATCAGTAAGACCAATTTGAGAAAATGTAAATCTACGATTGAAACTCTTAGTGTATTTCATTATCACAAGTGCATGGTCATTATTTTTAGCTAACCAGTTTGCAATAATATTCCACCACTTTTTATCGGTTTCACCCAAAGACATTCCATAAATACAGATTATATCACTAGAATTAATAGTCTCTAAAGTTTGTTTTTCATAATTTGAGTGCACACTTTCGTTTTGCTGAGGTTTAACAAGCTCATTAGCTAGTATAGTATCATTTGCGAATTCATTATTACTAATTTGGGATGGATCATTAACGCCCATAATCATATTTTCTTCCACATAGCCATGGATATGTATAACTTTGCCTACTGTTCTTGAATTATCACCATGAAGTGAATCTTTTAGTATTTGTGCACAACGATCTACAGTTTTTGTGTAATTAAAAGATATGAAATTATAAATTTGATGAGAGTAAACACGGTTATATATATCTTGTATAGCGTCTTTATCTCCTGAACGAATATGATAGTATGTGGTTACCGCAGCATCCATTGTATTGGCAATTTCGTTTTCATTTGAATAATCAACTAATTTTTCCTCATCTTCTAAGTATCTGTTAAAGTTGTATACAAAATCTTCAAATCGCTCTATATATTTACTCTTCTCATCAAAAGAAAACTCTTCGGAATGCTGACCGAAAGCTCTCTCGAAATCTGCCCAATCTATAATTTTAGTTTCATTTTGATTGTTTCGTTCTTTCAGCATAGTTTTAAACTGTCGGATATTTTCACTATCATCACTCTTGAATTTACAGTACTCCTCATAGAAGCACTCATACCCTGTGTGTAAGCCTAAACCTATATCAAAGCCATTTCCCATAATAAAAGTAACTGTCATAATTCCTTACCACCCTTTATTATTAGTTCATATTTTATTATATTAACTATATGTTCTATATTTTTATCCTAAACTACTTGTCCTTTTTCAAAAAATCAAAGTTGGTCATAATGGACCTCCACTTATTTAGTTACTTTTCGAAAATAATCGATGTTTACTTGTGTATTTTTAGAATATGTGTGACCTTTGTTATCACGAATAAACACGAAAATGTTATCATAAGGTTTCCCAAACGCTTCACCTATAGATTCGTAATTGCATGCTATACATTTGCAAGGTATTGGAACTTCAACAAGAGTGCCTTTGGGAACAACTATATTATTTGTATTTGGATTTAATGCTAAATCAAATTCATTAAAATTGATATTGTAAAATATATATGATTCTTTACAAATGTGTTTTGGGTTTCCTTTACTAAAAGATATACTTTTTATTTCACTATCATAAATTGTATTGTTATTTATTGAAATCAATAAAACATCAGAATTTCTTATAGGAAACTCGTATGTAATTTTTAGCTTTCTCTTAAATTTTGAAAGAGTAATAAATAAACCTATAGCTGTCGCAATAGACCCCAAAGCATCTACTATACTCAAAAACAATTTAAAGTCTTCCATAATTCACCTCATCCAAAGTATTTTTGCATTAATGATTTTTTGAGAGTTTCGAGTTTTTCTAGGCTCTCTTTGACTTCAAGTTTTAGTTTGTCGGTTTGTTCAACAAAGGTGGCAAACTTATTTTGTAGGTCTAATGGAACATCAATAATTTTCTGTTTATGGACTACATTTCTGTTTAAAGTAGGAACTCCTGTTCCATCGTAAAATCGAGCAAGATTATAATAATCAAGCAGATAAGCAAGATATACAATATTATTACCTTTTGTATCAACTGAGAACAATGTAGTATTGAGTGGCCAATAATCATTCTTGCAATAATACACTTTTCCAATGGTTCCTGAACGACCGGTTATAACACCATTAGAACATCTACTTTTGTCGTGGAAATCTAATACTCCGTTCGAACCATATACTGGAACATCACCAGACGATACTCTGTTTTGTGTTGGTAAGTCAAAACCTCTCTGCAACATAACAACATCAATAAAAAATTTTTCAGGGAGATTCTTACTATTTATTATTGGATCGCCAAACATCTCGATAAACCGAGATTTGACAAGTTCGTCAAGTTTTGAAAGTTGTTGTTTTCTAAAGCCAATAAGTCTGCTGACTTTATCTAGTTGAGAGGAAATGTGTTTCTGTTGTTCTAAAGTATATATTGGAATTAAAGATTTTTTTACTATCCCTGAATTAACAGCAGGATAACTCGCTCCTGTTGCTTGAGAAGTCATATCATCAACAAAATAATTAGACTGACAAAAATAGAACAAAAATCTGTTATCTATTGTTCCGTTACTTCTTAGCACACAATAACCCGTTGAACAAACCATAAGGTTTTCGGTTAAACTTTCGACGATAGCAACTGCGTTTAAATTAGGTCTTACAGTTGAAACTAATATATCACCTTTTTGTACTAATTGCTTTGCTCTGCTCGGTGCTTCTTTTGCTTCAATAGTTTGATAAGTGTGTATTTTCTTTTCAACATTATCTATAGAAGAAATATCAATATAGTCGATGAGTCCATCATATTCTTTCGATATTGTTTCTATCCTCTCGCAACAGTACTGACCTATAGGAACTCGCTTTGAAATCATATCATGTCCTCCAACTCAGCAAGACCTGCGGTGATTTTCATTTCGAGTTCGTGCAGATCTGCAAACAACTCCTGTGTGCTTGGATACTCAACAGGGACATATTCAACCTTTTTGTACTTATTTATAGAAAGGTCGTAGGCGTTATCGACGATTTCCTTTTTAGGTACGAAGAAGGATTGAGCTGTGCGTGGATTTTCAGCTTCATTGTACTGCTGAGTTTCTGCATCTTTCTGCGGGACGTCAAGGATGCCGTCCTCTACATTATTGATAGATTTGAAACGTGCAATAATATCAGGGATGTCGTTGTCCTTAACCTCTGTACGTTTATCGTCGAGAGAATAGCCGTCGGCTTTCATATCATAGAACCAGACGTTGTCTGTACCACCGTGACCTGTTTTTGTGAAAATAAGTATAGCTGTGGATACTCCTGCGTATGGTTTGAACACACCACTAGGCATTGAGATAACAGCCTGCAAACGGTGGGATTCGACAAGCTCTTTGCGGATATCTTTGTGAGCTTTTGATGAACCGAAAAGCACACCATCAGGAACGATACAAGCACAGCGTCCACCAACTTTAAGCATTCGCAAAAACAGTGCTAAAAACAGGAGTTCTGTCTTCTTTGTCTTGCATACTTTGAGCAAATCTGCGGATACTGTGTCATTATCAAGGCTACCTTTGAACGGTGGGTTTGCGAGAATCAGGCTATACTTATCCTTGTCCTGATTCTGGTCAGAAAGGCTGTCTCGATACTCAATGAACGGATGGTCAACGCCGTGTGTCATCATATTCATCGCACCGATTCTCAGCATCGTTCTGTCCATATCGTAGCCGTGGAACATATGGTTCATATAGTGGTCTTTTTTCTGCTTATTGAAGAATATCTCTTCCTTAAGATTTTCTTTGAGATATTCGCCTGATGCTACTAAAAATCCTGATGTACCGCACGCAGGGTCGCATATAACATCGTCAGATGTAGGTGCCATCAGCTCGACCATCATTTTGATAATATGACGAGGTGTTCTGAACTGTCCGTTTAAGCCTGACTGAGCAATCTTATTGAGCAAGTACTCATATGTATCGCCTCGTGCATCCTTGTTGTCTGACTTTGACATCAGCTCGTAAATATCATCGAGTGCATCAACTACTTTTGAGAGCAAAAGCGGTGTAGGAAGCTTGAATATAGCATCGTCCATATACTTTGAATACGCACTGTCTTTGTTGCCGTCGAGATTCTTGATAAACGGAAACACAAGCTCCTGCATTACTGAATACATCTGTCCTGCAGGGTAATCTTTGAACACCGACCATTTGAGCTGTTTACCATTCACCTTGCGTTCGCCGATAGTTACTTCATCCGCAAAAATACTCTGAAATGGCAGTCCGAGCATAGCACTCTCTTTTGCTCGCAGATTATCTGTATCATCAAGGTCGCGGATAAACATAAGGTAAGTTATCTGCTCAATAACATCGAGTGGATTTACAAGTCCGCCTGCTGCGAACACGTCCCATAAGCTGTCTATTTTATTTTTAAGTTCACCTGTAATCATTCTTCTCTCTCCCAATTCCACATATATGATGTGTAGCGTCCGCCACCGATTTTGATTATATCTTCACTTTTCAGCAAATCAGCAAGTGTCCTTTGTACTGTGACCTGACTGATATCAGGACACTTTTCCATTATTTCTGTTTTTGTGATCTTGCCGAGATTTGTTTTAATCAGCTCTTTTATACGGTCAGGTTTTGACATACCTTTTGTTGTAAGAACTGATACTCTATCGGAGAAATCTTTATATGCCGCTAGGATAATCCCCAGAGTATAGCGTACAAATGGTGCATAGTCGTTTTTGTCATCGTGCCAACCGATGGAGCTGTTTTGCAGGACTTCGTAGTAGGTTTCTTTTGTTTCTTCAATCAGTTTTTCTATACTGATATACTTACCAACGATGTATCCTGCACGATACAACAAAAGCAATGTCAGAAGTCTGCTCATTCGTCCGTTACCATCGTTAAACGGATGAATACACAGAAAGTCGAGTATGAACATCGGAATAATTAGCAATGGGTCAACACCTTGTACATTAACCGCTTCGTCATAGGCTATGCATATACGCTCAACTGCATCGGCTGTCAAAAATGCTGATACAGGTGCAAATCTAACTGTGCGGTTACCTTCACTATCTTCTTGTGCAATTATATTATCAGAAACTTTATAATTACCGCCTACACCTTTTCCGCTGAATTTGTACAAATCACCGTGCAGTTGCAAAAGAATAGATGGCTTTACAGGAATGTACTCGTAGCTCTGATGAATTGTAGTTAACACGTCGCGATAGCCTGCGATTTCCTGTTCATTACGAGTCTGAGGAATCGCTTTGTCTGTGACGAGTTTTTTGAGTCTTTCGTCAGATGTGTATATTCCTTCAATTTTATTAGAAGCCTCTGTGCTCTGTATCTTAGCTATCTCTAACAGAGATGTCAGCACATCTGCCTTCGCTTCGATAAAAAGATTCTGTTCGCCTTTGTATTCGTGTATACTCGAAAGCATTGTCACAATATCAGGTAGCAACAAAATTTCCCATTTTTCTGTATATTGATACTCACGCATTGTGGTTCTCCTTTTAATCGCTAAAAACGATTATAGTTGTATATGCTTATTATATGATTCAAGTTGTGCATAAGTCAAGTTAATTTTATCATTTTTTCGCAAATGATAAAATTATACTCAAAAAATGAGTATAATAAAAAGAATTGTATTCTTTGTTTAAGCGGGTCAAATTTTGAGTGTCTGAAATTGCTGTATCTATATTGACAAAGATATGATTCCAAGTTAATATACGACAAACAAAAAAGACTGGTGCGAACACAAGGTTCACAACAGTCTTAGTTACATAGCATCAAAATATCATCGGAAATATTAAGTAGCACAACGAGTTTGATTTAATTAAGTTAAATAATCCTTTACTGCCAAAGCCAGATGCACCTTTTTTGGTTCATCCAATCAACTATGATATAGTTAACAAAAACAGAAAGGATTTGAAATTATGAAAAACAATAATAAAGTTTGGTTACTTATAGTCAAAACAAACGTATCTGCTGAGGGTGTATTACAAGTTGATGAAGGCAAAGAAAAGACCTGTTTCTGGATATCATCAAGTTTTGAAACAGCAAAGGAAAATATGAAAAGTATTATCCGTGCTTATGCAAGTACTCCTAATCTGATTTTTAACGGGAATGGTTTGTGTACTGATTTCGAAGATTATATGGCTGAAAGAAGAGATTGGGACCAATTCGCAAACCCTGAGGAAGAAGACGAAAGCGAGTGGTTTAGTCAATTAAGATTTGTTACCCATGGTGGGTATGATGACTCAGCAAAGAGTTTCTGGAAAGCTTCAAAACTGCCTGAAATTCTTAGATCATATGTTATGGATATGGATAATTTTTCTACCGATGTAATTGAAAAGTTCACATGGACAGACTATCTTATGGGTTGTAAGGTGTCTTCGGATAGAATTTTTATAAAAGGCATAGACGATGGTCCCTGCAATGGAATTGACCCTTACTTTTACATTAACACATTTAATATGGATGACCCTGAAAAGAAGTATCATTTCCATGTACGAAATGCTTTTAAAGATAATTGGGACTACATATATATCGATCTTGTATGTTCTGAGATTGACGAAGAATTTGGATTTCCTTTACACTAAAACAGATAGAATAACAGCATCAAACTCGGCTTAATTCATTTATTTCACACGATAATACTGAACAAATTTTTATATGCATATCGTAGTTAGGTGTGGTGCGGTCTCTCTCCCACGCGGATACAGATGTTCTATCAACACCAAGTTTTTCTGATAACTCTTTCATTGTCAGTTCATTCGATACACGCAAACTTCTAAGTTTCTCTCCTAAACTCATAAAAACACTCCTCCTTTTAAATTAATAATGTTTTATCTATTCAGCAATGCATATAAAGCAAACCCATCACCTCGCACTATAATAGTACTACGGGTGATGGGTGATTTTCAGGTCATTCAGTTAATCTCTTTAATTCTGTCTCGTAATAACCACTTTCTTGAGATTGTATTTCATATTCTTTTCCGTATTCATACAGAAAGATGTCTAGTTGCTTTAAGCTAAGCGTTAATTTATACTCCTTTTTAACATAACTTAAAACTCCCATATACAAATCATAATACACATCATAATGATTCAGTGCTTTGTGAGTTACCCTTGTACACCATTCTGAGTTTTTGCGTACAATTTTGCTCCACAAATCCAGTTCACCATTTATTTGATACAACATCCCCTTTGTATAACTATCAACAATAGGATACAAATTCGGCTCATGCCACGCACAATACTTACTCGCAAAAGAATAAATATTGTTTATATCCTTTTTAATAACATAATCTCTTATTCCGTACGCAAGTTCATATACAAGTTTGATATTTGGCTTACCTTTATATTTGTACTTGACTAGTTCTTTATCAAATTCCAAACACTCTATGTATCTTGCTACTGCTACTAAATCCTTGTTCTTAATCATAGTTGAGTAAAAGCTGTTAAGCATCGTAACTTTCATAAGTATAATATCAAGATTTGTGTTTTCTTTAGTTATGGTGTTTTTCTGAAACACCTTAGTCAACAATTCTTCCTGTAACTCTATATCCTTTTGCTCTCTTATCTTTTTGTATGTTCTTGTTTTGTTGTAAAAGCGATCTACATAATCTTTATAGTTTATTATCTCATCAATTATTTTTTTACTATTCATACTATTCCCCTTTATATTGTGATAGTGTTTTTTCTATATCTTCTATAAGTCTATCTTTCAAGCTTAACGGTTTTTTGATTACAAGATATGGCAGATACGTCCTTGCAAACTGTTCCATTGCTATTTCGTTTACCGTCGCTGTTACAGTCACCTCTGTATCTGTTTCATTAGAGAACTTAACATCCTTTCCAAACATATCTATGATGTCGCTTATGATAAACTTGTTAGCAACGAACTCCGCTCTAATGTTTTCGCCCGAAAACATATAAACATGCTTGTCCATATATTCTTCTAAATTAAGTGTTATTCCATCTGAACCCTGAAGTGTTTCAAATGGTTTCCTGAACTCTGACAAAATCTGCATATTTGTCATTCTGTCAACTCGATAGTTAGAGATATTGTCATACTTATCATTGTTACATATAAGGTAATACTTGCCCTCTTTGGCAACAAGCTGATAAGGATTGATTATGTACTCCCTGACAGTACCATCAGTACGTTTTCTTTTATGTAGCTTTTTATCTGTGTGATATTCAAGATAGTTAAAGCTTACTTTTCTGCTTTTACTAATAGCTTCATCTAGCAACTCGATATTATAAAATAGTTGCTTGTTATCAGTCTTATCCTGTGGCATACGAGCAACATGCTTTACACGTGACTTGAAGTAAATATTTGAAAGGGAGGACAGTTTTGCTACCAGATCTTTGTCCTGCTGATATGGTATGTGATTTGAAAAGAGCACACTATCTATGAGTAATCTCAATTCGCTGTCAGTAAACTCACGCTCAAGATAAAAGTCTGAAAGTATAACATTTTCTATATCTTTTCCATCTTTATCCTTAAAAGTTCTGATAGATTCACTGTAGTTTATCTCATATCCAAACTCGATAAGATTCATCAGGTTACGTTTTATTGATTTTCGGTCAACAGTCATACAATATTCATTCTCGAGAATATCAGCGATTTCTTTCTGACTCAGTCTGTGATTTATATCTGTGTATTTTCGTAGAATATCAAGGATATTCATAATAATCAGCTTTTTGGGTTGCTTAGCGTACATATAATCACCTCAGCTTTTATACTTTGATTTTACCATCACATACTTTAGTTTACAATATATATAACAAATAAGATGTGACATTTTTATCCCATCTTTGCATAAAACTCTAATACACTAGATTGAAACAGGAACTTTCGTATGGTACAATAAAAATAAGGTGGCGTTTATATGTGTAATTTTGAAAATTTGCTGATTGATAAAGAAAAAGAAGGTTATTTAAATGATGGACAAACAGACTTAAAAATTCTGTTTATATTAAGGGAACCTGATGCCCCTACGTGGGATAGTTTCTTTATGAAAAATGTTGTAAAAAACAAGGGTAAAACGGGTGGCTTAAGGTATTACAATATCCTAAAGAAACTTGCACAGATTGTACTTAATAAAGCTGATGACGACAATATTTTTCAAGAGTGTGCTTTTATTAACCTGTATCCTTATGATGGTAAAAGCTCTGCTGGAGATGGTTTTTATAAAACGCTCAACGCTATCAAAGCGTTACCAAATAGTAAACCTGAGAACTACACAAGCACTACAGGTAAGGATATTTTAGCAATAGCAAATAAACGTATCGATCTTATTAACAATCTCCCCAAGGGCACAAAAATAATAACAGTACAAGACATCTATAAAGCACTGGCTAAACCTGATAAAGAAAAGTATATGACTTACAAAAAAGGAGCTATATCAAAAGACTTTTTCTGTAGTCAGTGTCGTTTCAACAATAATGTTATTGTGTACGAATTTTGGCACCCTAGTTATACTCATATCGCATATCAACCTCTAATAGACATAACTAAATCAGCAAACCATAATATAAACCGAACCGATTAATGTACTATCTTCGCAAGTATTTGTAATAAACGCAACACTACAACAACTTATCTATTCTAATGCAAATACATAAAATATGAATAAAGAAATGGAGTGCTTACAATGCCAGCAGTTGATGTAGCTAAACGCAAACGAGCTGTACGAATCGCCAATGCAATAAACAGCATTGAAGGCGTACCTGTATCAGAGAATGCACAAAAACTCTATACTCTTTGGGCTGATGGTGAAATCACAGGTGAACAAGTTAAATCATCGCTCTATGCAAATCACAATAAAAGCTCAATCAAATAACTCCCCACATACACATCAAGGACAAGCACTCATAATCATTTCCGTATTCTTTGTTTAAGCGGGTCAAATTTTGAGTGTCTGAAATTGCTGTATTTATGTTGACAAAGATATGATTCCAAGTTAATATACGACAAACAAAAAAGACTGGTGAGAACTCTGCGTTCACATCAGTCTTAGATTTTCTTAGCATCAAAATATCATCGTGTATATAATAAGTAACTTAAAAATTCGGAAAAGCATCAAAAAAGCATCAAAGCTGTAAAACTGCAATATGCGATATTATACAAATGGCTCAACGGTGCGGTTTAAGGCACGAGGTTCTTTGGACCTCGGATTAACTCCAAAACCGCGTGCCAAGGGTTCGAGTCCTTCTGCCCCTGCCAAAATAAGGAGCACATCACACGATGTGCTCCTTTTGTTTTATCTAAGAAAGCCGCTTTAACTCTCGTTAAAACGGCTTTTACTATTTCTGTTCAGTTTCGCCTACTGTTGTGCCTATATATTTAAACATAAGCACTACATACTGCTTGCATACACTTTTGCAGCAGGAGTTTAGCAGGGAATGAAAAGTTGATAAAACATAAATTTCATTATGCTTTAAATAATCAACTAAAAGTTATAACGATGGAATAAGTTGTGCAATGAACAACTGAATCTGTGTGGCGTCCATAATTGTAACTGAACCGTCACCATCTGTATCAGCACACGCTAGTTTGTCTTCAGGGATTATCTCAAGCTGAGCAATATGCAACTGGATAGCAGTTGCATCCATAATAGTGACTGCACCATCGCCGTCCACATCACCGAGGATATAGCCTGTAGTCTCAGCGGGTATCGTGAAGGTATAGCTGATGAGATAGCAGGATGTCGCACGCTCGATCGTCGCCGGATTACCGTTCACGGTCACCGTCATATCCGATGTATCCGCATACTTGAACTGAGGCTCCCACGTTGGATTAACGGCGATACACACATCATATTCTCTGCCCGCAGTGAAGAAGTAGCTCTTGTTCGCCTGCAGTCTCACGCCGTTTTCCCACCAACTCATACCGTTTCTCCAATATTCGTCGTCGCTGTCGAATGTATAGTCGGAGAGTTCAAATCTGCATTCGTCAGGCAGAGTGGATTTGTAGGTGAGCGGACCGCCCTTTATCGGTGTGGGTATCGTGATGTCGAGTCGGTCGATCAGGTTTTTTGCGGTGAAGGTATAAGAGA
>JAFUKO010000020.1 GCA_017473555.1 Ruminococcus sp.
GAGGCAACAAAGGCTCAGGAGGGTGCTCGTGCACTTTTCTCAAAGGGCGTTGATACTGACAATATGCCTACAACAGCTTTAACTGAGGATGACTTTGCTGATGATTCAATCTCAGTTTTAGACCTCATGATCAAATGTGGCTTAATCGGCACAAAGGGCGAGGGCAAGCGTCTTATCCAGCAGGGAGGCGTTTCTGTTGATGATAACAAGGTTACTGATATGTTCGCTGTAGTTTCTAAGGCTGATTTTGAAAAGGGCTATGTTGTTATCAAAAAGGGTAAGAAAGTTCACCACAAAGCAACTCTTTAAAATTTTAATATAAACAGGGGGCAATTATGAAAAAGTTTTTCACCGAATTCAAAGAATTCATTATGCGTGGTAATGTCGTTGATCTGGCTGTTGCTGTCATCGTAGGCGGTGCGTTCCAGGCTATCGTTAATTCTTTCATCAACGACCTTGTGATGCCGTTTATAGGATTTATTACAGGCGGAATTAACTTTGCTGACCAGTTCATCGTGCTCAAAGTTCCTGAGGGTGTTGATTTAGCAACAGTTGAAGCTGCAAAGACAGCAGCTGATGCTACAGAACTCGGTGCTACAGTATGGGCTTACGGCGCATTTATCACAGCAGTAATCAACTTCATCGTTATGGCTTTTGTAGTATTCTTGCTCGTTAAGGCTATCAACAAAGCTCAGACAATCGGCAAGAAGAAAGAGGAGGAAGATCCAACAACCAAGAAGTGTCCTTTCTGCTGCTCTGAAATCAGCATCAAAGCTACACGTTGCCCACATTGTACTTCAGAAATTCCTGAAGAAGAGGAAAAGGCTGAAGAGTAATTTATTTCTGATAAAGTTATAAGTTAAAAAAGACCGTCTGTGAAAGCCACAGGCGGTCTTTTGGTGTAATAGAGTAAACTCCTGATTTGATATTAAAATCACGATACAGCCTAAAATAAGAAAAAGCAGAAGCAAAACGCTTCTGCTTTTATTTTTGTGTGTTATCAGAAGTACTTAGAAGATGTTCTCTTGCCGTACTTTTTCTTTTCTTTTGCGTTAACGATAGCAAATGTTACGCTCATAACTACGATCATAATAGCGAGCCAGAAGATGAACTGGAAGTTATTGCCTGATGCATCAGCCTCAAAGCTCATTGTATCAGCGATACCTGCTAATGCTTTCTGTGAAAGCTTGTTTGTTTCAAGAGCGATTTCAGTAGCTACAACTTCTTCGCCTGCTTTGATTACAGTAGGGTTAGAGTTGAGTGCTGACTCAGGAAGTTCAGAATCAACAACCTCGAGTTTTTCTGTTGGGTCTTCTTCAGCCTCTGGGTTCTTTACAGCACTCTCAGAGAAGAGGACGTTCATTGTGTACTCGTTAGCTTCACCTGAAACTTCGATACCGTTCTCGCTCTGGAAAGCACGGATAGCTTCCTCAGTCATAGAACCGAAAGAACCGTCTGCTGTGCCAGAGTAGTAGTTGAGCTCGATAAGACGTTCCTGAATCTTGATGATTTCTTCGTGGAAGTCGCCGTTTTTGAAGAGGGAAGGAGTTTCTTCCTCAGCCTCGTCCTCGTTTTGGGCAGAAGTCTGAGCGATTTCTTCGTCATCCTTGTCGTCTTTTACAACAAGCTGTGCCTGTGGAATATACTCAGGAGCATCGTCAGAATAGAGGATATCAACGTCGCTGCCTGCTAAACCGTCAACATAAAGACCTGCTGTTTTCTGGAAAAGCTTAAATGCTTCTTCAGTACCGCTGCCAAAATCACCGTCGATAGCACCATTATAGTAACCAAGCTCCTGTAATCTCTCCTGAAGCTTAACAACCTTATCGCCGTTTGAACCCTTTCTGAGAGTTGAATCTAATAATGTTGTTGTGCCTGATGAAGATGAACTTGATGAGCTAGATGAAGAGCTGGATGAGCTTGATGAAGAACCTGAGTAGTTTGTGCACTTACCGCTTGAGTTGAATGAGTAAGAAACACCGTCAATAGTTCTTGTAGTATTTACAACGTACTGACCATTTTCATAGTAGTACTTTGAACCGCTTACTGTTACAAAACCGTTAGTAGGGTAGGAAACACCAGGTACTTTGAAGTACTTTGTCCAGCCCTTTGTGTAAACTGACTGGTAGCAAACGCCGTACTGTGAACCTCTTGCGTCAACAGCCATACCGTCACCAACGTAAACACCTACGTGACCAGGCTGCCATAAACCTAAGCCGTGAATTCTAGGAACACCGTTTGATACATTGCCTACATAGCTTGAGTTGTAGAGCTGTGCGTCACCTGTACGATGACCGCCGGCGTATGAATAGATAAGACCTGAACAGTCAACAGCACCAGGCTTTGAACCGCCGTATACATAACTCCAGCCTGAATTGTAAGCGTTTAAGCACCACTCTGCAAGACCTGCGCCTGTACCGCTCGCACCATACGAGATTGTACTGATAATACAGATAGAAGCGAGTAACGCAATAATCATTGTAATTGAAATAATTCTCTTAATCGTTTTCATTGTAAGTTAACCTCCGTGCCCTTGGCATATTTAATGCATGGACTGACTGAAATGATTTCTGTTTTGATATAACTTGGTAACAAATTTGTCATTATTATAGCAGAGAATTATTTCGAGTTCAACCTTTTAGAGCAAAATGTTGTGATGTTGCCAGAAAAGTTAAGGAATTATTCATATTTGTATACAATTTGTACAAAGAATGTTCATATTTCGACTGGTTACAACTTGTAACTAATTATTTTCACAAAAGAAAATAACGCCAATTCGGATAAGAAATAGCCATTCTTTTGATGTCAATACAGAAAAATAAATTCAAATTGTTACAAATTTTAACTTCGATAAAAGAAAAAACTCCCGAATATTCAGGAGCTTATCTTTTTACATATAAATAGTATAGTGCTTTCATATTATTCGAAGAACTTTCGAAGCCTGAGCTTGTCTTCAAAAACAAAGAACTTGTCAAACAGCTTTGAGAACATACCTATTGTAGTGCCGTTTAGCAGTGCACACACAACTGTGCCGATTTTGACACCCTCAAAATGCCAGAGTCCGAAAAACATAAAACTCATTATAATCGCCAGCAGACAGCTTGATAAATCGTAAATAGTTTTGAATTTGTTTATATCAATCTTCATAATGCCTGATACTTCTTTTACAAATAGCTCGTAAACCTCAGGAGATATGTATGTATGGAATAGCAGTGATACACCAATGGCACATCCTAATAAGCCTATTATGTAGAGTATGATTCGTGTAACAAGTAGCTCACTCGGAATAAATGCAACGCACATCATTGATAAATCCAGCACAAAGCCGTATACCACCGCAGTGACAAATGAGAATAGGTACGACAGCCTGAATTTGCGTATTACTATAACCATAACGATGAGTAGTACAGCCTGCAAGGTGTATTCAGCCATACCAAATGAGAAAAACGGCAGATATTGTGATACCTTAAGGTGCAACAGATACGCAGGAGCAACTACCATTGATACACCAAAATCTGCTCTTTCCATAAATGCAGCACTTAGCGCAAGGGACACAAGTCCCAAGATATAAGCAAGTTCTGAGTAAAATACTTTTTTCTTCATAATAACCTTTCAATAAAAAACAGCCCTGACGTTATATCTGCTCAAAAAGAGCAGGGGTCACTCAATGTGACAAATGAGGTGGAGCATTAAGCGTGACCCACCCCAACGTTTGATATAGAAACGTCAAAAGCTGTTATATGTTTAAATATTCTTTTTGATTCAGGAAGAATTCGTTAACTGACTCGTCGCCGAACTTATCTTTAATAATATCGATAGCTTCGCTGATTTTAGGCGGTCTGTATGTAGTGTTGTGGCAGTCGGAACCGATAAAATGAATCGTGCCCTCATTAAACATCCTGAGAGCCTTGCGCTTTGTTTTGCGAGAGTTAAAGAAACTGGCATTCACCTGAAGCATAACACCACATTCGAGCAATCTCTCGATAGTACCTTTTTTCTGGAACTTGATACAGCGCTCAATGTGGGCGATGACAATCTGAACCTGTGAACTCTGGGTCAGCTCTTCGATTTCTCTTATTGTAAACTCGCCGAAGTTAGCCATCGGCATTTCCAGTAACAACAGGTCTGTGCCTTCCAGTGTGAGTTCTTTAAGCTGTTCCATTTTACAGATACCCGGGTAGTAGTAAACCTCGGCTCCGAGTTTTAACGACGGGTAATCATCACATCTGTCACCGATTGCTTCCTGCAATTTTTCAAAAGCTTCTTTTCGTCTTACTAAAAACTCGTCAGGCGATTCGTCCATAGCGAGATAGTGCGGAGTAAGACACACTGTATTAACACCCTGAGCTTTTAACATTCTGAGCATCTCAAGGCTTTCTTCAACACTCTGGGCTCCGTCATCAATTTCAGGCAATATGTGCGAATGAAAATCTACCATAGACTAATCACCTCCTAAATTAAGTGTCAAACATCGTAGCTTTTCAAATTTCAATGTGACTGATGTCAAACCTCTAAGCTTGATTACAATCAAAACTGTATTACATTTATAATATCAAAAAAACAGAAACTTTGCAACCATAACACTACTTTGCTTTAAGCTCTGCTATGATAATTTCAGGACGATTGTTGATTCTGAAAGGGAAGAGGCTGTTGCCAACTCCACGGCTGACAAGCATATTGGTGTTCTCTTCAGTGAATAATCCTGAGTCATATTCAGGAAATGCTCCCTGATGCGGTGCATAAAGTCCTCCTATAAACGGCAGTCTGAACTGACCACCGTGAGCGTGACCTGTGAATACAAGGTCAAAACCATACTCTACATAAAGCTCAAACAGTTCTGGTCTGTGCGATAATAAAACTGTGTAGCTGTCATCATCAGGCTTTGCGTTTTTTATGGTGGTTTCAGTTAGATTATAGGTTACATAAGCCGAGTAAAACACTGGGTCGTTGATTCCGGCAACAGTGATGTGTTCACCGTTCTTTTCTATATTTACACTGTCGTTTTCGAGTATAGTGACATTAAGTTTTGCAAGCTCTGCTTTCAGCTTTTCGTACTCATCAGGAACTCTTGCCTCGTGATTGCCGTTTGCGTAGTAGCAAGGGGCGATTTCTACCGCTTGTTTTATAAAGTTTGTAGCTACACCTACATCAGGATGTCTTGAGTCGATAAGGTCACCCGTAATAACTATTATGTCAGGTTTAGCTGTTTTGAGTTCGTTTATGAGCCTTTTGTTATCTTTGCCGATCTGAGTGTTGTGTAAATCAGATACCTGTGCAATGCGGTATGAGTCAAAACCAGAGCTTATCTTATCGCTTTCTATAATATATGTATTCGTCTCTAGTGCTTTGTTTCCCCACATAATCCATGCAGTAAGTAAGATAAGTATAATCGCTGTACTAATTAGTATTGTGCGTTTCTTTTTGCTCACAAACTCACCACCTTTGTTGATTCAGTATATCATCGCTTTAATCAATTCGCAAGAGTGTAAAATAAAAAGCCCTGCTAAATTACCTTAGCAGGGCTGATGTTTTATCTGAGAGTTACAAAACCATATCTTTCAAGTATCTGAAAATATGTTGCAAGTCTTTCATAAAGCGGGTGAGCTTTTTCTCCAAAATGCTCTTCAACCAGCTCTCCGATTTCACAGATGTTTTTCTTTCCGTCAATAAGTGGCCAGATGAAACTTCCGAATTCTTCAAGATGAATGTAGCTGATCTTAGGTTTTCTGAGGACTACCTGAGCGATTTTGTTGACAACGCCTGTGTTCTCCATTTCGAGAGTAACGATGCCGTTGTCGTCGGTGGAAAATGCGAGTCCCTCTTTATGAGTTGGGATTTTATCGAGAAAATTTTCTTCGATTACTTTTTTCTTACTCATGCTTTCTTATTCTTCTTCCATACTGTGAAACCACAGAAAGTAAGGATAATAATAGCGAAGAGTACGATTGAACCGATGTTCATAACTGTGTCGGAAATACCGATCACAGCACTTAAGTTCATAGCCTCAGCAAGAGTCTTGCCGCCTGCGAGTGGGATGATAGCAAATAAAGCGAGTAAGATACCGATCAAGCCTTCGCCTGCGATCATACCTGAACAGAAGAGAACGCCGTCGTTAACGATTCTGTCTTTCTCTTCTTTAGCCTTCTTGAGGTTGTCGAAGATAAGACGGATGATACCACCGATCATAATGCAAGCGTTGAGCTCGAATGGGAGGTAAACACCGATAGCGAATGGGAGTACAGGGATACCGATGAGCTCGATAACAACTGCGATGAACGCACCTGCTATAACAAGACCCCAAGGCATATCGCCGCCCATAATACCCTCAACGATTGTCTTCATAAGGTTAGCCTGTGGAGCGTTAAGACCATCAGGACCGAAACCGTAAGCTGCGTTTAAGAGGTAGAGTGTACCACCGATAGCAAGGGACGCTGCACATACACCGATGATTTCGCCGATCTGCTGTTTCTTAGGAGTAGCACCTAAGATGTAACCTGTTTTGAGGTCCTGTGATGTGTCGCCTGCGATAGCACAAACAATACAAATGATAGCACCGATTGAAATAGCACTTACCATACCTGTAGCATCGTTCTGACCTGTAACAACTAAAACGAGAGTTGTGATAAGAAGTGTAGCGATAGCCATACCTGATACAGGGTTGTTTGAGCTACCAACCAAGCCTACCATACGTGAAGAAACGGTTGCAAAGAAGAAACCGAACACAACGATGATTAAAGCACCGATAAGGTTAACTTTGATAGTTGGGATGAGCCAGATAGCAAGTGTAAGAACAATGATAGCAGCAATAACAAATACGATGTTAAGCTCTTTTGATGTACGGTCGTTGCCGCCTTTACCTGTTTCTTTTAAGCCCTTCATTGAACCTACAAAAGCACTGCCGATAGTAGGGAGTGACTTAACAAGTGAGATGATACCAGCCGCAGCAAGAGCACCGGCACCGATGTACTTGATAAAGCTACCGTGAACAGCACCAGCGCCGCCATCAGCATAAGCAGCAGCAGCGTCACCGCCACATGTAACTAAAAGTGGAATGATTACAAGCCATGAAAGGATAGAGCCTGCAAACATATATGATGAAATCTTAGGACCGCAGATGTAACCAACGCTCAAGAGTGCAGGATAAATCTGTGTGCTGACTTCGGTTTTAAAGCTGTCAAGCTTTAATGTGAGTGTACCTTTAACAGCAACTAAGCCGTCGATGATGAATTTGAAGAGAGCCGCAAAGCCCATACCTGCAAACACAACGCCTGCACCTGCACCGTTCTTTTCGCCAGCGAGCAGAACCTCTGCACAAGCTGTTCCCTCAGGATAAGGGAGAGTGCCGTGTTCTTTAACGATGAGAGCGTTTCTCAGTGGAATCATAAAGAATACACCGAGTAAACCGCCGATTAAAGCGATAAGAGTGATTTCTAAGATGCTTGGGTTTTCAATGCCATGCTTGCCTTCTTCAGCCCAAATGAAAAGAGCAGGAAGAGTGAAGATAGCACCTGCTGCGAGTGACTCACCGGCAGAGCCGATAGTCTGAACGATGTTGCTCTCGAGGATTGAGTTTCTACGCATGATAACACGGATAACACCCATCGAGATAACAGCCGCAGGGATAGAAGCTGATACTGTCAGACCTACCTTAAGACCAAGGTAAGCGTTTGCCGCACCGAAAACAACTGAAAGGATAACACCGAGGATAACTGATACAACAGTAATCTCAGGAGTAATCTTATCAGCCGGAACATACGGCTTGAAAGGTTTGTTTTTGTTGTCCATAATTTCTCCTTACTGTCACCAAGACCCCTCAAAGTCTTTGTAACAAATTTATTCGACTTATTTTATCATATTTTTACACAAAAAACAATAGGAAATTATTTGAGTTTTGCTAAAAGTTTCACAAGAGTGCCGTAGATTTTTACTGCAGATGTGATGCTGAGTCGCTCTTTGACAGTATGTACATCGTAAATTGTCGGACCGATTGCGATACAATCAAAGCCGTCGATAGCTGATGCAAATACTCCGCACTCAAGACCAGCGTGTAAAGCTTCAACCCTTGGTTCTTTATCAAACTGTTCAATGTATGTGCCCTTGTACAGCTCTCTAAGCTGCGAGTCAGCTCTGTATTCCCATGGTGGATAGTGACCAAAGCACTCAAAGTCAAATGAAAGTGCGTCAAAGAAAGTCATCATCTTCTCAGAGAGTGAGTCAAGAGCCACCTGTTTGTTGCTTCTTAAACCATAGTGCATAATAAGCTCACCGTCTTTGAAACTCAGAATACCTAAGTTGAGTGATGTTTCAACAAGACCATTGATGGTTGCACTCATTTCCATAACACCGTTTGGTGTGCAGGAGAGAGCACAGATAAATTTCTTCAAATCATCTTTGTCGATTACATCAAACTGAGCACATTCGCCCTTGTCAACAGTGATGAGCATTTTCTTCTCTCGGTCAAGGTACTCGAGTTTAATAAGCTCGATTGTGGCGTTGAGCTTATCACAAAAAGCATCGTAGTCACTGACACACAGCTCGATGACACACGCATTAGGAATAGCGTTAGCTTTGTCACCACCGCATATTGAGATTATATCAAAATCAGTCTTGCGGTTGAGGTTATTGAGCAGTTTGCCTGCTACAATATTTGCGTTAGCTCTGCCTTTATGAATTTCAACGCCTGAGTGACCACCTGTGAGTTTTTCAATGTTAATAGTCACCTTGGTACCTGTAGCGATAGAAGTAGAGAGTTTCTGAGCAACCCTGAAATCACAACCGCCTGCACAGGATACTGTGATACAATCGTCTTCTTCAGAGTCGAGGTTAATCATACGTCTTCCACTGAGTACGCTCATATCAAGCCCTTTAGCACCGTACATTCCTGTTTCTTCATCAGTTGTAAAAACAGCCTCAATCGGCGGATGTCTTAAATCGTTGCTGTCAAGTATTGCAAGCACCATAGCAACCGCAATACCGTTGTCGGCACCAAGTGTTGTGCCTCTGGCTTTGATGTAGTCGCCATCAACGTAAATGTCGAGTCCGTCTTTTAAGAAGTCGATTTTACAGTCCGGTGTTTTCTGACAAACGATGTCAAGGTGTCCCTGCAAAATAACAGGCTTAGCGTTTTCAAGTCCTAAAGTTCCGTCTTTGTAGATAACGACGTTTCTCTCGCTGTCGGTGTAGTACTTAAAACCGTGACTTTTAGCAAAATCGATACAATATTGCGAGATAGCTTCCATATCGCCTGAACCTCTGTGTATAGAGCTCAGCTCTTCAAAGTAGTGGAAAACACCCTCGTGTTTCAAAATTTCAAGTTTTGACATAAAAATCCTCCAAAACAAATAGGGGAACAAGCCCCGAGGCTCGCTCCCCTGAATCCACAAAAATTATAACAATTAGTCGAAATTATGTCAATTGGAAAATAGTACGTGTAAAATATAAATGTATAAATGACCAGTAGAATAAAGGCATAAAAATCATTGCTGATAAGAAATACGAAAATTAAATTAAAAATCACTTGACAACTCGATTTTGTTGTGCTAGAATAACGCTTGTTACGGAGAGGTGTCCGAGTGGTTTAAGGAGCTAGTCTTGAAAACTAGTGATCCCGCGAGGGACCAAGGGTTCGAATCCCTTCCTCTCCGCCATTTTTTTATATTTTACAAAAACTTTGGCATACGGAGGATTACTCAAGTGGCCAAAGAGGCTCCCCTGCTAAGGGAGTAGGCCGGGAAACCGGTGCGAGAGTTCGAATCTCTTGTCCTCCGCCAAAAAGAAGCACTAACCTTTACGGTTGGTGCTTTTCTTTTTTATTGACAATTTGATTCGAACTCGAGCACCGTGCGGGCATTGAGCACGACCGCCGCCAGTGGCGGAAGAAGGGAGAGCGATAATGGTGCAGTGGTCAAAATTATGCGAAGTGTTAACGAGCTGATAATTTTGGGAACCACAAACTGGGGAATCTCTTGTCCTCCGCCATGAAAAAAGCACACCAATTAAGGTGTGCTTTTTTCATTGTGTGGGTTTGCATTTCGAACTCGAGCACCGAAGGTGCGGGCATTGAGCACGACCGCTTTTTATAATATCACAAGATTTTTTATTTTTTTTGAAACCAAATCGACTTTTTATGTGTTTTATTATTAGATGAGTATTGACCCCTTGAATGGGGTTAGGTACAATAAGAACAGTATTTTGCTAAATATTTGGAGGTATAAGACAATGTTTAATATGGGAAATAGAAAGCATAGAACTTATTTAATAATACTGTTAGTCAGTCTTGCGATACTATTATTTACTTTTTTTGCCACAGATGGCTTGACCGGTGATAAAGAGTTTTCGGAATACACTCAGGAGGATTGGGCGATTGCTATATTGCCACTCTCTATTATAGCGGTTTCAGGAGTTTCTACTGTGGTTTTTTCTTTGATCATAATTATTCCTATGATGTTAATGCACCCAGCGTTAGACGATTATGTGTCAAAAAGAAAATTTGCTGACATAGATTCTGATACTGAATTTCTGGTTTTTGACCATAACGAATTCAAGCGTGCTTGCTGTCGCAGTGTACCGCAAAATGGGGTGTGGATAGCTATTAAAGAATATGATTTGAAGAAGAGAAGTTGGACAATTCTCGAGGAAGGTCGCTACATTGATAATGCAGATGACTTACTTCCAATATTGCAGAAAGAATACGGATATGATGAATTCAAAGTATTTTATCCACAAAATTAGCTGATGCCTTACATTATAATACCTTAACTTATTTTATAGAATGACATTATCGTTTAATAGATATTTTTCAAAAATCCAGCACTGACCTTTAAGGTTGGTGCTTTTTTCTTTATTCGAACTATTGCGTTGTAGTCAGGGTGAGTTCTTTTGCTTGTTTATTCATACTTTATTTGTGGAAATAAATTCTTTGCGTTGACGAGCTAAAAATAATTTGATATTATTAAATCCTAATTTTATATTGAGGTAAAAATATGATAGATATTATTTTAGAAACGCTTATCGACGCGCTTAAAATGACTCCGATACTTTATCTTGCGTATCTTTTGATGGAGTTTCTGGAACTCAAAGCAGGGGAGAAGCTCAACAACGCTGTCGCAAAAGTCGGCTACGCAGGACCTGCTATCGGCTCGCTTATCGGTGTAATTCCGCAGTGTGGCTTTTCGGGTGCTGTCGCAGGATTTTTTACTGCTCACATAGTAACACTTGGAACAATGATAGCGGTCTTTCTCTCAACTTCAGATGAGATGCTTCCGATTTTGCTCTCCAGTAATGTTGAAGGCTCTGTGATTATAAAGGTACTGTTGTTTAAAATCATCGGTGCTGCTGTGTGTGGATTTATAATCGATTTGTTGCTCAGGCTGTTTAAAAGAAATCGTGTGACTTCATCCGAGCATATCCACGATTTTTGTGAACAGGAGCATTGTGACTGTCACGAAAACATTTTTCTTTCTGCTTTAAAGCATACACTTAAAGTGCTTGTGCTCATTATTATTGTTTCATTTGCGTTAAACTGCATTTTTGAATATTTCGGCAACGAGCTTTTGTCCGATGTTTTCATCACCAAGCCTGTTGTTTCTGAAATCATCGCAGGTGTTGTCGGTCTTATTCCTAACTGTTCTGTATCTGTGCTTATCACTAATCTGTTTGTAGAGGGTGTTATCACACCTGGCGCTATGCTCTCAGGACTTATGACTAACGCAGGTGTCGGATTGTTAGTGCTTTACAGACTTAACAAAAATGTAAAAGAGAATATCTTTATTACATTGGTATTGCTTGTCAGCGGTATTGTTCTGGGAATAATCTGCGGACAGCTGTGGTATCTGTTTTAGCGTATTTTCCCTCCTTATAACAGGAGGGAATTTTTTATGCCTTTTTTCTCTTTACTTTTACAGTTTTATGTGTTAAAATTTTAGTGCATTAAATTATGAAACAGGAGAAAACAAATGCGTAGAAAACCTAATGATGAATTTACAGACTTTCTGTTTGATGCTATTGTAACATTACAGACCAGAGAAGAGTGTGCTATGTTCTTCAAGGATTTGTGCACTATCCCTGAGGTCAAGTCTATGTCACAGCGTTTAGTCGTTGCTAAAATGCTCAAGGATAATATGGTTTACAGCGAGATTGTTGCTAAAACAGGAGCATCTACAGCCACCATCAGCCGCGTTAATCGTTCACTTAATTATGAGAACAGCGGTGGATATGATTTAGTTTTCGACAGACTGGAAGATATTGAATAATGGGTTACGGTTCACCGGCAGGGTATAATTCTTTTTCGGAATATTACGACACCTTGATGCAAAACGTCGGATATAAAGAGCGTTGCAGCTATATTATGGAAGTATTCAGAAGGCTCGACCACGATATGGGGTTGAGCCTTGATTTGGCGTGTGGAACAGGCTCGCTTACTGTTGAGCTTAAGAAAAACGGTGTCGATGTTTACGGTATAGATGCTTCTTATGATATGCTATCTTTTGCAAGAGAAAAGGCAGAGGAGAGCGGTCTTGATATCCTCTTTCTGTGTCAGAAGATGCAGTCTATTGATTTGTACGGCACAATAGACACCTGCGTATGTACTCTTGACAGCATCAATCATCTGACAAAAATCTCGGATGTTCAGAAGACATTTGATCGTGTTTCACTGTTTATGAACCCTGGTGGATATTTTCTCTTTGATGCTAATACTATATATAAGCATCAGAAGGTGCTTTCTGATAACACCTTTGTATATGATACAGATGATGTTTTCTGCGTGTGGCAAAATTCTTTAAGAGAAAATAATATTGTTGATATTGAGCTCGACTTCTTTGAACGTGAAGGAAAGGTCTATTACAGAACAGAGGAGAAGTTCGCTGAACGTGCGTATTCTGACGAAGAGCTTACCGATATGCTTGTTAGTGCAGGGTTTGAGGTTGTTTCAAGATACGGCGATATGACCTTTGATGATCCAAAGGAAGATGAACAGCGTGTTATATATGTCGCAAGAAAACTAAGTAAATAGGAATATTTTAACGGAGATAATAATATGGATAAAATAATCAGATGTATAACATCAGACGGAGCGATTATGGCGTCAGCCATAGACTCCACAGATATTGTATATAAAGCATCTAAGATTCATCGTACTTCACCGGTTGCGTCAGCAGCTTTGGGCAGACTTCTTTCTGCTACATCGATGATGGGTGCAATGCTAAAGAGCAAAAATGCGTCAATCAACCTGCGTGTATCAGGTGACGGACCACTGGGCCCTGTCATAGCTGTTGCTGATTCATTCGGTAACGTAAAGGGTTATGTGTCAAATGCTGCGTGTCCTAGTACACATTATGAAAACGGTAAGCTTAATGTATCAGAAGCTGTAGGTAAAAACGGTGTGCTTAATGTTATGCGTGATTTAGGTACAGGCGAGCCTTATGTCGGTCAGATTGAATTAGCCTCAGGTGAAATAGCTGAGGATATCGCTGCGTATTATGCTCAGAGCGAGCAGATACCTACCGTTTGTGCTTTGGGTGTACTTATAGATAAAGAAACTGCAGAAGTTTTACTGTCAGGTGGTCTGCTTATTCAGCTTTTGCCTGGTGCATTTGAAGATACAATAGAAAAGCTTGAGAAAAATATCGCTGAGCTTGATTCTGTTACAACTATGCTTGCAAAGGGTATGTCTACTCTTGATATGTGCAAAGAAGCACTCAAAGGCTTTGAGGTAGAGGTGCTTGACGAGTTCGAGGTTAAATATGTCTGTGGTTGTTCAAAGGAAAAGATTGCATCTTTGATTGAGTCTATGCCAAAAGAAGAAATTGAAGATATGATTGAGAAAGACCACGGAGCTCAGGCAGGATGTCATTTCTGCAATAAATCATTTGAGTTCACAGAAGATGAACTGAAAGAAATTTTAAGAAAAAAATAAAAAAGTTCAAAAAAAGGGTTGACATTTTACTCAGGATGTAGTAAGATAACACCTGTCGCAAATAAGAGGCGAACGCGTGGGAGCATAGCTCAGCTGGGAGAGCATCTGCCTTACAAGCAGAGGGTCACAGGTTCGAGCCCTGTTGTTCCCACCACATATGGCCCGGTAGTTCA
>JAFUKO010000021.1 GCA_017473555.1 Ruminococcus sp.
AATGTAAATGGTGAAAACGCATTCAAAGAATTTATGACTACTAAAAATGCTTACCATAAAACTGATGGGATAAACTTCTATCAGTATGTTCAGTCGTACTCACCTGAAGAACAGATTACAGCCGAAGAAGCTCATAAAATTGCGTTAGAGTTTGCTCAAATAGCTTGGCAAGGTCACGAAGTGTTAGTTACAACACATACCGATGCTGAACATATACACTCGCATTTTGTTATCAACTCAGTGAGCTTTGAAAACGGATATAAACTGAGACAAAGTCCCAATACCTTAAAAGAACTTCGAGCACTCAGCGATAATATCTGCAAAGCTTATGGACTTACTACTTTGAATCCATACGAAGATGGTGGTGTGAAAATATCTGCAAGAGAGTATCGAGTAGCAGTAAAAGGAGATAGTTGGAAATTTAAATTGATGTCGGCAATAGATGAATCAATGAAAACAAGCGGTAGCCGTCAGGAATTTATAAACAGAATGGAAAGCTACGGATACAGCGTCAACTGGAGTGACAACAGAAAGTATATTACGTTTACCTCTCCTACAGGAATGAAATGCAGAGATATAAAACTGCATGACGAAAAATATTTAAAGGAGAATTTGGAAAATGAATTATATTTCAGAGAATGGTACTATAAAAAACAAATCAATGGTAGAACAACTGAAAGAGAAGAACAAAGCAGATATACAAGTACTGAAAGAACCACATATGCCGGTGATGGTACCGATACAAGAGAAAAACTGGGATACGATGGTAAGTCTTCTTCAGTCATGTCAGGAGTTTCACTCAGAGGTGTACGAGCTACAGAAAACCTTGGTGACATCTACGCAGATGCAGAACTATATGGAAAGCTGGTCGAAGAAACAGCTGGAGAAATACTCAGAGAAGAGTCTGGAACAGGACAAGAAACTAGCCGAAGTTCTTGTGGAAGTCAGAGATATTCTGATGAAAATGAAAGACTACGAACAACAGGTTGGGAAGAAAATCGAAGCGATTACGAGCGATACCTGGGACAAGGGAGAAGAGTTGCAACAAGCGATAGCCAGAGCTTCAATGAAAACAGAGAGAAGAGCTTGGTTCAAACGCACGGCAATATCGGTGACAGCATCACTGCTTGCGGCAGTGCTCTCAACTCTGCTATGCATATGGTTGCTAACTTGATTGATGAAAGTGAAGATGAAGAAGAACAACGCAAACGTATTGAAGCTGAGCAAAATGCATCTAATCTTGGTGCGTTAATCGGTGTGGCTGTTGGGTTGCTGACACCTCAAGATGAAATCGAAACAGATAATTTCATTGATGAACAAGATGATTTCGAAATGAAATTAGATATGTAACAGAACAAAAAATGCACCACAGTAGACAAAGATAAAAAGCTTTCTTACTGTGGTGCGGATTCTATTTTTTACTATAAAAAATTAATTATGTATAAAAACATAAATAGTGCCTGGTTTTTGTGGATTAGTCACTTTCGTAAGTGACCGCGTTTTCATCAAAGGTAAAAAGATTTGTATAAGTGATTCTTGGTTCTTCACCTATAAATTCAACGACAAATTGTTTGATGTGCTTATTACGATCCATTCCATTATCGTAATTAATCATAGCGTGAACATTAAAGGTGTATTTAAGATTCACATTATCAATACTGTTGACGAAAATATTTCTTATCTCAAAGTCTGGCTCAATGGAACTGGCATTTTTATAATCATCATCGGTAAAGTTTCTAAAGCAACTTCCCATTTGTTCTCTGTCCTGCCTTTGAATAGCGTTTTCCAGGCGGTAAATAACGCTACATACACTTTCGGCAGCAAATGGAGAATAAGGTGTGTATTTAACAGTATTCCTCTTTGCGTTATAGAAAATCTTAAACGCCGGCTCTACGGTAGAATTTCTAACGATAATCTCGCCGTCACCATTGTCATACGATTTTATTTCTATGTCAGGATTACGATAAATGGGAATATTTCTATAAAAATTGATAAGATGAGTAAAGTTATCGTTACGATGTATCAACTCTACTTCATCGTCAAAAGGATTGCTATATTCAACCTCATAGGAATGTTCTTCGTAGTTGGTATAGCGATAATCCGCCCGAAGATGCTCTGGAAAATAATAGCTGTACTTTTTCTCGGTAGTATAATTACCTGCTTTTCTCAGAGATTCAGTATAAGAGTAAAGATATGTATTTGTTCCGAGTGATTCGAGGAAAACAACGTTTTCTACATCATTACCATTTTTGTCACTGACCTTTTTTGTGAGCAAAAGATACGGATAGCTTTCTCGTATGTCTGACAGGAGCAGAGCTTGCATGTCGTCCTGATACAATATCCAAAATTCAGGATTGTCCGAAATGATACTATCTGCGATTTCTTCAACAGTTTTATCGGTATTAAATTTAAACGATGTACCGTCACCTGTGAGATAATCATCACCCGCAAAGGATTTGTTAAGAACAATTTCCATTTTGCAACCATTAGCGGGACTTTCAATCGTTGCGGTTTTCTTACCAAATACGTCGGCATTGGTAAGACAGCCCACAAGCAACGTTGAAATCAGAACTACTGCTAAAATAGTTCCCGCAGTTTTCAGCTTCTTGTATTTTGCCATGAATCTGATTCTTCGTTTTACGTCCGCCTTGCCACTTTGGAGAGATGTTGTACCTAGTACAAATCTTTCCTTGTTTGCGGTGGCAGTTTTAAGCAAAAGCATAGCGTAGCTTTGCTTGTTTTCCGTATACCGCAAGGTGCGTTCGTCGCAGTATACCTCAAGGTCACGCTTGAACAGAAAGAAGCTGAACCAAATAATCGGATTAAACCAGTTCAAGCACAGCACTACAGTTGCAATCGCCGACCAGAGAATATCCATGTGTTTTAAATGATTTAACTCGTGTAAAAGCGTTGCTTCAAGTTCCTCTTCACTTAAATTGTCGGGAATATAGATTGCAGGTTTAAACAGCCCAATCAGCATTGGCATTGTGTTCGCATAATATAGCTGTACTTTTCTTTTGATATTGAGTCGCTCTTTACATTCGTCAAGCAAATACGTCTTGTCACATTCTCTGCGACTTTTCTTTAACCTGTGTCTGTGTACTGCAAGTACAGTTATAAAATAGCCTGATAATAGTATAGTGACACTAAGCCAGATATAAGTGACCAAATAATCAAGCTGAATGTTGTATCCTGATTCTACGTTGCTTTCCCATTTGTGAGAGTTGAACCACGATTTTATGGGTCTTATCCACCTGGGGTTGTTATCCATATCAGCCATTGTTTGTAAGCCTTCAGCGATGGTATAACTGGAATCATCTATCGTTTTTGAGCTGTCATCATATGTAACAAAATTTCTGACCGATGATTGCAAAACAACATCTTCGTCTATTTTTACAGTATTAAAAACAGAAACAGGGCTTGACGGCAAAGTTGGAATGAGAAGTCTTACGAGTAACACAGACCATATCAGGAAATGCCATTTTGCTTTTAGTCTGTTCTTAAAAATCATCTTGAATAGAATAATAAACAAAGCGGTGATTGATAAATAAATTGTACTCTGTATCAGCCAACTGTAGATAACGTATGCCGTGCTGATTTCAGGAGCAAGACCGAACAGCCAATCAACAAGCAGGGTATTCATTTTTTTACTCCTTTCTCATTTTTTCAATAAGAGTCAAAAGCTCCTCGGTTTCCTTATCGGTCAGATTTGATTCAGCCGCTAAATTTGTGACGAGCATACTTACAGAACCATCATATACTCGGTTGATGAAACTTTTGGTTTCTTTCAGACGGCATTTTTGCTGTGAAATCAGCGGATAGTAGCGGAAAGTTGAAGCTTCATCATTGATGGCAACGGCGTTTTTGGATACAAGTCTGCGAACTAGTGTCTTAATGGTGGAATCGCTCCAGCCTGTTGAAGATAGCGCTTTTCGAATCTCTGTAATCGTAGCCATAGGATTGCTCCAGAGATATTCCATAACACACCACTCTGATTCAGAAATATTGATATCGTGCTTCATTTTATCACCTCGATTATAACAGGCTACAACTGTAACCTTTAATTATAGTTTACACCAGTAACCTATGCTTGTCAATAGGTTTTATAAATCATAAAATCCCTTAATTGTCTGGATATTGTAAAAGTGTTGTGGTATGTTGTTGTGCTGAGAAAGGACAGTGATTATAAATGTCAGTAAGAAGAATCAAGACAAACGGTAACATACATCAGCGTAAAGATACTGGTGATTACTTCGGTGTAGTCTGGTATGTCGATGATGACGGCAAGGACAAACGAAAAACATTCTCATCAAAAACTAAAGCAGAAGTACAGCAAAAGATAACTAACTTCATAGCACAGTTTAATCAAAGCATCGAAGAAAGCGATGAATCTAGGAAGAAACTCAAAGAGAGTATGCAGACTTGGTTAGAGGTGTTCAAGTTCCCATCGATAGAAAGAACTACTTACGATAGGTTAGAAAGCACAGCTAAAAACCATGTGTATCCTGAGCTAGGCGAAAAGGTAGTAAGCACCATAAAAGCTGTGGATATAAAGAAACTAATCAACGATAAAATGAACGACGGTTATGCTTACACGACCGTTAAGAAAATCCACGCAATAATAGCAGAATACTTCAAATTCCTGATCGAGCAAGAGTACGTAGATAAAAACACTATGAAAAGCGTGCCTATGATTAAACGGCAGAACTTTTTGACTGCTCAAGGAAAAGAAGTGCTGCCAGCCTGTGACACGATAACCGTGTTCACAGAAAAAGAAATACAAAGGTTTAAAGCTGAGTGTGTAAAGACTTGGGGGACAGGCAAAAGACTATACCAACAATCAGCAGCATATATCCTTATGCTTAACACAGGACTTAGAACTGGAGAAATGCTAGGTCTCAAAAACTGTAACATCGACCTCGAGAATAGAGTTATACATATTAACCAAGCAGTAAAAGAAGTGCAAAAACGTGATGGTGTTGAACAGCTCTCAGGCAGAGAGATTGAAGTTGGTAAACCTAAGAGTGCAACA
>JAFUKO010000022.1 GCA_017473555.1 Ruminococcus sp.
CAGCTCAGCAGTTATAAAAACAAACTGAAATATACAAGTTAAGTAATCTTAATAAAACACCAAGCACCCCAAAAGACATACGCTTTTGAGGTGCTTTTTCATTTCAAAAATCCTCCGAAAATAAAACACACATACCACTATAGCAACAGCTTATATAGTTGCCTTTAATGTTATCTTAACCTGCTCATACCTTTCCACAATGTATAAGAACCCCGTTTTTTGACTTTATTCTGAAAACTGTGCTTTTCTTTATCTTTATATCCATATTTATTGAACTTATGTTTGCACATCGCTATAATAAAATCGGATAATATTTTCAGTTTTCGGAGGATATACAAATGACTAAATTCAAAAAGCTACTAGCCATAGCGATGACTATATCTATACTCATCTCAGCTGTGCCGTTTTATGCAAATGCTGAACAAACTCAAATTACACAGTTACAGACAGCATCACCAAACCAACTGTCAAACATTGAATGTGGCGATGATTTTTCTGCTTACGGCACCGGAGATCTGGGTGTTGATACTGAAAACCCTGACAACGCAAAAGTTATATCATCTTTAAGCGACTACTACAATCTCATTAATGCAAACGGAAGCGGTAAAAAAGATATAGCAGTAACAGGAGCATCATCCCTCCCATCTTCTGTTGATAACAGCACATCACCATATTTTCCTGAAATTGACACTCAGGGCTCACTTAACTCCTGCGTACCATTTGCTTGTACTTACTACCAGTTTACCTATGAAATGAACAGGTTGAGAGGGGTTACAACTACTAAAGACAACACCTTCTCTCCAAAGTGGGCATTCAATTTTCTGAATCATGGTACAGGTGCAGGCACAAACTATGCTTTGGTTTACGGCATTTTAAAGCAACACGGATGTCCTTTCAATAAATCTTTTCCATATGATGCAAAAGACTATCTCAGCTGGAGCACAGATGAAAGAGTCTGGCGTGAAGCGATGCGTTACCGCCTCAAAGACCACCAGCTTTTTGATAGAATCGGTACAGAAGGCTTAGAAATCACATCCCCTGATGACGCTGATTTACTCCCTATCAAAGCTTCCCTTGCAAATGGTGACATTCTCACCTGTTCAACATTTATCACCAGCGTTGAAAAAGGCAAGAAAAAAATCAAGACTAATCCTAACGCTCCTGAAAACGATAAATATGTAAACGAACAGTATTTAAGAGAGTTACCAGCTACCGAGGGTGGTCATCGTATGACTATCGTCGGCTACAACGACAATCTCTGGTGTGATGTCAACGAAAACGACAAAGTAGACCCGGGCGAGATGGGTGCTCTTAAAATCGCCAACTCCTGGGGTACAAACTACGCAAACAAAGGCTTTTTATGGTTTGCTTACGATTCTTTAAACCATGTTTCCTGTGTTGAGGGAATCAAAGAAAACCCAAAAAGATATCATGCTCTGACCGAAATCACCAGAATGGAAGTGTGTGCAAATGAGGGTAACGATATTTACTTAAAATTCACCGTCAACACCTCAAACAGACAAAAGTTTTCTGCGATTTTTGAGGCATCATTACATGGTTCAGAGTATAAACGTTATATGCTCGATGACGCCAGATATCCAGGCACCTCAGATAACAACGCTTTTGACGGCACAAAAAATGCGTGTGACGCAACCTTTGTGTATCCGCTCAACGACTTATGTCCTGAGCTTACAAAAGATAATTTTGAAGACTACGATTTTTCGATAACAATCAAAGACACTGCTACGGACTCAAGCACCGTAATAGTAAAAAACGTATCAATTGTAAACGAACACACAGGCAGAGAATACAAAGCTAACGCAAATTATCCTACAACCTTAAACGGCAGTGAGTTTAACACAACTGTCAAAGAAAAAACAACTCAAAATGTTGTTATATATTACATAGGCTTTGACGAGCCTAACCTGCACTTTAAAAAGTCGGGCTCTTCAACATTTACAAAAGTAAAAATGGAGAAAAACGATGAGCGTCACGGATATCTTTACAAATACGTTCTGGAAGACACAAATCCTGATGCCCAAATATATTTCAGCGACGATAGTGGCAAAGTCGATAACAACTCAGGTGCTTACTACTCAGCTAAAGTCGGACTCAACTACTATTTCACAAAGGGTCAGCACGAAGAGCTTAAAATCTCCGATTTAAAGATGTCAAACGGAACCCCTGATGTAAACAAATCCTGTAGGCTTGAATTCAACACAACAGGTGGTTATGAACCATATCAGTACCAATATACTATGGAGGATCTCAGCACAGGTGAAATCGAAACAGTAAAGTACACAGGTATATATGCTAACAGTCCGTTCAGATTTACAGAAGAAACTACTTATAAAATTACTGTAGAAGCGATGGACTATGCAAAGCAGACTACAAGCACCTCAATTCTGATTGATGTAACAGACCAGCCACTCCAGATAATTTCGCTTACACCGAACAAAGAAAGCGGCATCGTATCAAAACCACTTACTTTTACCAGCACAACCGAGTTCGAGGGACTTATGTCAGGTCCACACACGCCAAAATCACGCTTTCTTATCAAAGACAGCAGCGGCAAAACCTGGTTTGATGAAGTAATCAAATACTCAACCGCAAATTACTCCATCAACAGCACAACAACTTTCTGTGATTTTATTCCTCAGAAAGCGGGCGAATACACACTCACCGTATCACTGACAGACTGGTACAATGAATACACTGAAAAAACAATAAACTTCACTGTGTCTGATATGATTTACGGCGACTGTGACGGAAACGGTGACGTCAACATTATGGATACAACAAATATCCAGCAGTATCTTGCAAACATCATAACAGAGGATGGGATTTATCTTGACCTTGCTGACTGTGATGCAAATGTAGACGTAAATATTATGGATGCAACCACAATACAGCTCTATCTTGCACACAAGGAAAACAGTGGCAAAACAGGCACAGTTGTTGAGTATGTTCCAAAAGAACCTGAAACACAAGCACCAACTGTTGCTCCAACTCAGAAGCCTACAACCGCTCCTACAGGCAACACTGTCACATTCACAAATTCGCTCAACTGGAGTGGCACAATCTACTGTTACTACTGGAGCGACTCAAATACAGCGATGGTGAGCTGGCCTGGTAAAGCAATGACAAACTCAGGCTCAAACGAGTTTTCTCAGACACTTTACACCTTTGATGTCCCTAGCGGTGCAAACTACCTTATTTTCACAAACGGCACTTCACAGACAGTTGACATCAAGTACAGCGGTGGCCAGGTAAAATACTACGCAGAAAACTCAAAAACAGGCAACGGCTACAACGTCAAAACCTGGTAACACAACACAATATAAAACAGACCCATCATTAGAGGACAACCTCTGCTGATGGGTCTTCTATTTATAATAATCGTCAATTGATAGCATTTTGATAAATAAGGGTTTGTTATACTCTTTCGCATAGGCAATCATAGAGCGTGTACCACTACTTTCTCCGTCCCAAAAACATATAACATAGTCACACGCTTGTGCCATCAACTTATTTCTTTTGGGTCCTGCACTTTTTCCGTACCTATCCCATTCAGGCAAAAACAACTCAACTCTATAATTATTTTCTAAAGCGTATCTTTCGCCGAGTTTATCAGCACCATTAGCACCACCTGACAGAATTATAATGTCGTTTTTGCTTTTTATATCTGCCAAGCAATCATCCAGATATGCTTTTGCTTCATCATAATTGTAATAATTTCTGCATCCCGCTATAACAATTTTTGCTGTTGCCATAAAACCTCCCCTAAAATAAAAAAGCACACCCCGAAGGATGTGCCGAAAAAGTGTTTCCCTCGGTAAGTTACCACACTACACCGATAAGTTATCTACGCAAAGGGAGATAAGAGGTAAACACCTTTTACCAAGGTAGTTTGCCCCTTTACGTATAAAAACTTATCAAATATTAAAATGTAGTGTGGTATCCACATTTTAGCACAATATAATCATTATTGCAACAACAGTAAGAAACAAAAACAACCCAATCACATAGAGATGATGGGTCTAACTAAATCAAAAAGGCTTCCGAAACTCGGAAGCCTTTAATCTTTTATTTTTCGGGACTATGTTCTAGCCGTCCCCTACAAACCAAGGCTACGCCTTGATTACTTGAGTGCGTTGTAAACTGCAACTGCACAAGCAACTGTAGCACCAACCATTGGGTTGTTACCCATACCGATAAGACCCATCATCTCTACGTGAGCAGGAACAGAAGAAGAACCTGCGAACTGAGCGTCACCGTGCATTCTGCCCATTGTGTCTGTAAGACCGTATGAAGCAGGACCAGCAGCCATGTTATCTGGGTGGAGTGTACGGCCTGTACCGCCACCTGAAGCTACTGAGAAGTACTTAACGCCGTTTTCAATAGCCCACTTCTTGTATGTACCTGCAACTGGGTGCTGGAAACGAGTTGGGTTAGTTGAGTTACCTGTGATAGATACGCCAACGTTCTCGTACTGCATGATAGCAACACCTTCACGAACATCGTCTGCACCATAGCAACGAACAGCAGCTCTCTCGCCGTCTGAGAATGCTTTCTCAGAAACGATTTTGAGCTCGCCTGTGAAGTAATCAAACTCTGTCTCAACGAATGTGAAACCGTTGATTCTTGAAATGATGTAAGCAGCATCCTTACCAAGACCGTTAAGGATAACTCTTAAAGGCTCTTTTCTAGCCTTGTTAGCGTTTCTTGCGATACCGATAGCACCTTCAGCAGCAGCGAATGACTCGTGACCAGCGAGGAACGCAAAGCACTTTGTCTCTTCTCTGAGGAGCATTGCGCCGAGGTTACCGTGGCCACGGCCAACAGCTCTCTGCTCAGCAACTGAACCAGGGATACAGAAAGCTTCTAAGCCTTCACCGATAGCTTCAGCAGCATCAGCAGCTGTTGCAACACCCTTCTTGATTGCTACAGCGCAACCGAGTGTGTAAGCCCAACCAGCGTTCTCAAACGCGATTGGCTGAACGTCTTTAACGATGTCGTATGGGTTGAAACCCTTATCTACACAAATCTGTAATGCCTCTTCGAGATTAGCAATACCATACTGAGCAAGGCACTTCTCGATTTTTGGCATTCTTCTTTCCATGCTTTCAAATTTAACTGCCATTTGTCGATCCTCCTTGCTTATTCTTCTCTTGGGTCAATGTACTTAGCAGCGTTGTCAAAACGGCCGTACTGACCAATGTTGTTCTTATATGCCTCGTCAGGTGACATACCGTGACGGATATCCTCCATCATCTTGCCAACCTTAACGAACTGATAACCGATAACTTCGTCGTTCTCATCAAGAGCTGTTTTGAGGACATAACCCTCAGCCATTTCCATGTAACGAACGCCCTTAGCCTTTGTTGAGTACATTGTACCAACCTGTGAACGAAGACCCTTACCGAGGTCCTCAAGGCCAGCGCCGATTGGAAGGCCATCTTCTGAGAAAGCTGTCTGTGTGCGGCCGTATGCGAGCTGCTCAAAGATGTTTCTCATAGCTGTATTGATAGCGTCACAAACAAGGTCTGTGTTAAGGCACTCGAGCAGTGTCTTGCCAGGGAGAATTTCAGCAGCCATAGCAGCTGAGTGAGTCATACCTGAACAACCGATTGTTTCAACTAATGCTTCCTCAACGATACCGTCTTTAACATTGAGTGTTAACTTACAAGTACCCTGCTGTGGAGCACACCAGCCGATACCGTGTGAAAGACCACAAATATCTTTGATTTCATAAGATTTTACCCATTTGCCCTCTTCAGGGATAGGTGCAGGACCGTGCTTAGGGCCCTTTGCTACAGTACACATTTTTTCAACTTCGTGTGAATAAATCATTGTACTAACTCCTTTCAGAATTTCTTAATGAGACAAACTCATACAGTTACATTATAAAACACATCTGAAGTTTTCGCAAGATGTTTTGTGACGTGTTTTGGAAAAATTGTGAAAAAAATATCGAAAATTCGCACCAATAGCGACTACGAACAGAAAAAAGCCTCTCCTCGTTGCAGGAAAGGCTCTTGAAATTTTAATACTGAACACCGATATAATATTCAGATTCCTTTTTACGACTTTCTTCAAACGCTTTGTACTCATCCTCGGTGTATGCGTTGACTCTGAAAAACTCCTCTACATTGCTGTATGGTAGCTTTTCGCCGAGCTCGTTCATAATCTGAATATAGCACTTAATCTGGTTGGATGCATAAACCGCAGAATAATGCGGATCTTCCCGTGAATCCGAGAGCACGTTGTCAATTAAATGACCTATTTCACGCTCAGTAGTATTCAATAAATATTTTAATTTTTCTATATCAAGATTCATCATAAAGCACCTCGCTTTGTCTGCTTTAATTATAACAAACTGAAAACGAGGTGTCTATAATATGTGGGGTTTTTACTTTTTACTTAAAGCTTCGTTAGCTTTCTTCTCGTTGATTTTCATACTAATTGCACCTATCGCTACAATCGCAACATAAACTGCAATGAACACAGGTGCTACAACCATAAGAAGCTCTAAAAAGCTCTCAGCATAACCGATAATTGTACAAGCGCCGATTGTAATCAGAAAACAACCTGCACAGTTCAGAGTTGTTGATAAGATAGGGTTCATTCTTTCACTTTTGAATGTGATAACCAACAGCACACCGAAAAGTGCTGATGCAATAGTCCACACCAAAAACTCCATAACAATCGGATTCCATCCGCCAATACAAATCATACAAATAAGTGCAACAGGGATTCCGATGCCAATACCTGTAAGCATAGCAAAAACAAAATCTCTTAATTTCATAACAATACCTTCCTTTTTATTACAACTGATTCTTAAACTCTTTAAAATATTTTCTTGAGATTGTCAAAATTTCTTTGCGGTTTTTAAGTCGCAGAGTGTAGTTGCCCGAAAACTCAGCCTGAACCGACTTTACAAAATCAATGTTGACGAGTGTGCCCTTGTTAATCTGGGCAAACGGCATTGATGACAGCATATCCTTTAACTCGTAGAGCTTTTTCTTACTGTCAAATGACTCGTCTTTTGTGAAAACCTTAACCTTATTGTCCGCTACTTCGACATACACAACTTCATCAGGGTCAATCAAAAACTGTTCGTCCTCAATATACAACACAAGCTTTTTGGTTGCTCCGGCATTTCTGTTTTTGATAAATTCGAGCAGAGCATCCACATCAGGACTGCCGATTTCACCCTTTATAATAACCTCGGTTTCCGCATTTGAAACCGACTCAAATGTAACTTTCATTTTTATACCTCTTATTGTTTATTAGAGCTTATTATACAACATTTATCACTTGTTCTCAACAGCAAAAGTAAGCGGACTGTCAAACTGTCTTTGAAAATAGAAGTCAAGCTCAAGGTTTTCAATGTCATAAACTACACTCCACTGAGTGATGTTTGGATATGACACGCTCTCCATACAATCAGCCATATCATCAGTTGTAAGAGTGCTATCACTCTTTTTCATAAGCTCATTGTAACGTCTGTGGGATTCTTCGTTGCCGATGCCGAATTTTTCACCCTCACTAAGATAGTGATTAGTTACAACAGGTGTGTCAGTAACTATCATCTCACCACCGATGTATTCCACCGCAACACTTCTACCGCTACTGTCAGAAATGCTCAGGTGATGTGAGCTACCGATGTCCGAGTGCATATCATACTGTTCTAAAAGCTTAATAGCCTCATCAACACTGGCTGCTTTATCCAGCAGAAGTCTGATAGCTGTTGTGGTAGTTAAATCCACCTTATCTGTGTTTTGTGCAGTAAGCTCGCTGTCACCATTGATAAGGTCTGCAACACACAAACCCTTTTCATTGATACCGTCAAGCGGAACATAAACTGATGCGAGTGACATATATTTGTCGCTCATACTCTCCGGTACAAAGTCACTGCCAAAGCCTAAGAAGTCAAGCCATGAAGTAGAATAGGATTCGTAGCCGTTTTCAGGCTTAGTGTGGATAATCATAGCACGTGGATTTTCGCCTGTATAATCGAAGTTACGACCCATAACATAGGAGCCACCTGTCTTTTGGGTAGTAAGTGTACTGCAACCAAAGTCAAAGCTTACTTCTTCACCCTCAAGCTCAACAAAACCACCTGACAGGAAATTCACTATGTAGCTTGCCACATCACCCTGATTCTTGGCTCCACCGTTTGAGAGAAACTCATCAAAACCATAGTCACCCTCGTACTCCATATAGTACAGACCATCTGAGAGCTTTTCGATACTGTTTGCTGCCTTGAGCTTATCCCCGAACACTGCACCTAAAGCTACTGTTAGTCCTATGATTATCGTTAAGATAATTGAAACTGTAATTAACAAAACTTTGGTTGACTTTTTCATAACGCTTACCCCTCTTTTAATAAATTACTCTTCTTTACTCTTATTCATAAGTAGTGCCGCACCTGAAGTAGCAACACCGATACCGAGCATCATAATTGCTGTGCTTGTGTCAACCTCATTCATAATCGAAAGAGCTACAACCGCAACGCCCATTGCAAGTGATACTGCCTTAAAAATAAGAGTGATTAAATCCTTAACGTTCTTTCCTTTCATTTTCATATACCTCCGAAATTTGTTTTGTCCCTTGGGACTGTACACAGTATATGACATAAACCTGATTTTGTATCGCAAAATGCACTGAGTGGTCATAAAATCGATTTAAGATGCAAAAATCACGTGGTAAAAATCGAAGATAACCGGCTTTACTGTCTGACGGCATTGATTTGCCTGAAACTATCCGCAAACCACATTTCCATATAAAAAATCGAGGTTTTTACTGATTTTCTGAAAAATCCCCCTACGTCAGGTATTGCTTGTTACGCTACGTAATACGCTAAAGTAGAGGCATCAAAGGAGGAAAAACCATGAACAAAACACAAAATTTTAAGAAAGCATTATTATTCACCCTTTCACTTTTACCTGTCGCTATTATAGGTGGTATTTGCACAGCAATCTATCAGCTTGACACATTATCAGAAGAAATGGTACAGCAGGCTGTAAGTCAGTTAGGCGGTGTCGAAATACTTATTGCCATAACAACCCTTCAGACTATTATGTACGCTTTGGTGTGTGGATTTATCGGATACATAATCACTGTAAAGACAGGTTTGTATAAACCATTCACATTAAATAAAAAAGGTATGCTCAGTTCTTTAGTTGTCGGGGCATTTACCGGAGTTCTTCTTGGTATCGACCATTTTGTCAGCTGTGCGGTATATCCTGAAATCCAGACAGTAAATATAAACTCATTCTCTTTAGCAGGTGTAACTGCGTCCATCCTTTACGGCGGTATTATCGAAGAAGTTATGATACGCCTTTTCTTTATGTCACTTATTGCTATCATCATCTGGAAGCTGTTTTTTAGAAAATACTCCGCAAACAACATCCCACAGAAAGTCTACATCATCGCAAATATTGTAGCTGCTTTTGCTTTTGCCGCAGGTCATCTTCCTGCAACAATTGGTATGTTCGGTGAATTAACACCATACCTTCTCATCAGATGCTTTGCGTTAAATGGTATTGCAGGCTATCTCTTTGGTGAGCTTTTCAGAAAACACAGCATAGGTTACGCTATGATTGCCCACGCTACTGCACATATAGTAAAGTTTATCATCTTTGCAATTTTTATCTGATATCTATCCTCAAACTAAAACGGTTGTGATAATCACAGCCGTTTTTTTATTGACAACAAAGGAGATGAGTGATAAAATATATTTGTCTACTAAAAATAGACTCTATTTGTTTCTTAACGGAGGAATTATAATGAAGAAACTACTATCAATAATACTGACTATAACAATGATTTTTTCCGTAATGATGGTGTCTACCATCAGCGGTAGTGCTAAAAGCGTTGATTTAGCCGAGGTCAACACTGTTGTTGATTCTGCTTTAACCAGCATTCTGGCTGACATCGAGCCTACTGCAAGCAAAAACGATGTTGCTCCTACAGGCACACGCACCTTTAAGATTTCAGAAAAAGCGGAAATTCCGTTTTCTGATGTAGACGGCTATCCTTACGGATACATAGGCGACGCAAATGGTGACACAGAAATCAACATCTTTGATGCCACTGAAATCCAGACCTACCTTGCCCAGATCACTTCATTTATCGCAGTACAAAACCTGCTTGCTGATGTAAATGCAGACAAACAAATCACAATTATGGATGTTACTGAAATCCAGTTCTATCTTGCTGATCTTGCAGCTTCAGAAATTATCCATCATGTGCTTTACTCCCCATCCGACGATTGTGATCCATTAGTTGATACTTTTGATGATATTGTGGATTATCTCATATATAACGGTGAATACGACGATGAGTATAACAACTACTATGTTACTCAGTCTATAGAGGAAGAAGGTGTGTGGATAGATTGCTTTTTAGATTATTTTGTTGATGACGACTTACTTTCTATCAGCACATATATGTACTACGAAGAGAACGATCTGTGCATTGATATAAGTATGTATTTTGAGAGAAACAATATGGAGTTTTTCTTCTCTTCTTACTGCTATGACTCATACGACACATATTACTATGTTGATGGTTACGGCTATGTAAGCGATGTTACTGATGAAGGCGAGCTGGTTTTCGACTTAACTTATACAACTACTGAATTTGCAGATGGTGTCGCACAGGATGAAATCCTTAGCACTTACCCACAGATGTGCTTCTTAGCACTTGCGTCAGGCGAGCTCTTAATCCAGAATGACGTTGTAGGTTCATTTTTTGACTTGGTTATGCCGATATCAATGATTTTATAAGTATAAATAACAGTACGTCAGCCGACCGTTATTAGGCGGTCGGCTTTTGTTTATTATGATTGGTTTCTTTATAATACTTTTGTACAACCCTACAGATATTTCACTTTTGATTATAATTATTCACAAAAACATAACTTCAAGGCTGTACAATATGTTCATAGAAAAACACGCTTTTTTCGTGTATACTACTCATAGATAATATCAATCAAATGGAGGAAAATTTATGAAAAAATTGATTTCTATCATACTCACACTTGTACTGTTGTGCAGTGTCTCTTTAGTGGGCACTAATGCCGCTAAACTTAACGTAGCTCCCACAAAAACTCCTCAGTGGTTCTTTTCTACAGAACCTTACGCTGATATCACAACTATAAACGGCTATGTTTACGGCTATATCGGCGACTCTGATGATGACGGTGAGATTTCTGTACTCGATGCTACTGCAATACAGTTATATATTGCTCAGCTCGGTAGCCTTTCTGACGAAGGTGTAGAGCTCGCTGACGTTGACTTCGATACAGATATTTCTGTTCTTGATGCTACCGAAATTCAGCTTTTCATTGCACAGATGTCAGATAACGAATATATTTCTCACACTCTTTATACAGACGACCTCATCGAACACACTTTTGACCAGATCGCTTACTACATTCGCTCATACGGCGAATATGACGCTGAAGATGGTTATTACTACACATTTTATTCTCCGACAGATGTTGAGGACGTAGATTGCACACTTATGCTTGTTTACACCCCAAGTGAAAATAATATCGACCTCTTTATGCAGTATTATCAGATTTCAACTGACACATGGGTTGATACACTGATGAAAGCTGATCGTGGTGACCCTGTATTCTACTTTGGTAGCAAAATTTACGATGACTATTATACCTACTGCGACGCTTTCGGTACATCTGAGATTACCAGCCTTGACGATATGACATTCTTAACTGAGTGCACAAAATTTGAGAGCGATTACTATAACAGCTTTGACGAAGTAGCAAACGTTTTCGAATCACAGTTCAATTTTACAATAGCAACTGCTGATGAATTGCTTTGGAATTATATCGATAACTATGTAAGCGACCTTTTCTGGTAAGCATAATTAAAACAATAAATTTTAAGGAGAGCGTAACTGCTCTCCTTTTTTACTGGTTGTTTAGTTAAATTTTTGACAACAAAAAATAACCATTAGGCACCAAAGATAATTTATCGCCATATATTTACACTTATTTATCTTACAGTAATTGCCTTTGACTATTCCCACAAAAAGCCCGTAAAAATTCTGTTAATTATGTTTATAGAATTATTTTAGCGTATCAGTTATACTTAATCTGTGATAATTTGAGTGATAAACGAAAGGCTGATTTTTCAGCTTATCTATCACGTTTTTTGCTCATTCGTTGCGTAAAAATATTATAATTACGAGGTGAAAATCATGAAGAAAATGCTAAGCTTACTGCTGGCACTTATTATGCTTGTCAGTGTCGTTGCTGTGTTCCCGTCATCGGCACTCGATGCAGCTACCTTCAAAGAGGGCGATGTTCTGTATATGAGAGTTATCTCCCCTGCTGAGTGGACAGGTGCTAACGCTATTATGTACGCTAACTTCACTGAATACTCCAGGGCAGACAACGGTGGTGTTTCTGTTATCATCGCTGATGCTGACAAGTCAAAGTACGACCCTAGAACAGGGGTTGAGTATCTTGCTGACAGAGGAGTATATAAATACACAGTAACCGCACAGGACGAGGGCAAAACTGCAATGCGTTTCTGGCGTGGTAACGACGTAAAACTCTGGAACTGTTCCATTTTACTTACAGCTGAGGATTATGCTCAGGGCTACAATATGGTCACTATTGATGGTGGTACAACCTGGGACGATATGGGTGAAAAGCAGTCTATGTATGACATAGATGTTGTTCCTGCACTCAATGTTTCAAACAACAAGGGCGAAATCGGTGACAGCTTTGACATTACTGTTGAAGTTTACGAGCAAAGCAAATATACATACACCTACGAAATCACAGCAAATGGTGAAGTAGTAAGCAACTCAAAAACTTACACATATGTGGCTACTCACAATGGTGCTGTTGGTTTCACCGCTACTGTCACAGCTACAGATGCAAATGGTAAGGTTGCAGGCAAAGGTACTGCATCCGCAACTATTACTATCGGCACTCCTGAAGTTACAGCCGGTGTATTCGGTGGTTTGTTCGCTCACGCATACAGCGGTACTTCCAAAGAAAGCGAAGCATGGGTAAGATGGTACGATAATGCAGGTACTAGATATTTCTTTATGCCAACCTGTACGAATGACAGTGAAATTGAAATTTTCAACTCTTACTCCACAAAAACTACATTTAACGGTGTTACAATTGAACCAAACTCTATTGGTGTTGTACCTTACGAAGAAGGCAAAACTTACACAGTAAACGCTAACAACAAAAACTACTCTGTTGTTATTATGCGTTCAAGTGCTGAGGCAGCAGTGTTCATCAACAACCCTGACAGCTTTAATGGTGATGACCTGTGGACTTATCTCACAGATGACAAAGAAAACTATGCATCTGCTACTGCCGCTACTTTAGACGACGAGGGTAACCTCGACTCAACAGCAGTCAAGAAAATCAAGGGCAGAGGCAACACATCGTGGGATGCAGACAAAAAGGGCTTTAACATCACATACAATTCGGCTGTTTCTTTAGATGGTATGCAAAAGTGCAAAAAGTTCTCTATCATCTCAAACTTCCAGGATGCTGCTCTTTCACGTAACCGTATTCTTTACGACCTTGCTGACGAAGTAGGCGTACCATACGCATCTGACTCACGCTTTACCGAGATTTACATCAATGGCGATTACATCGGTAACTATATGATGTGTGAAAAAGTTGACGTTGGTAAGAACACTCTTATCCCAAGTGTTGACGAAGAAGAGTATTTAAACTTTGTTTCCGGCGAGCAGAGTAATTTCTCATTCGTCTGCGAAATTGACAACAGCCCATCAGCTGATGACTTCACTATCACAATGGGCAACAAAAACAGACTTACTATCAAAGCACCTGAGCTTGCAAGTAGCGACGAAGGCTACAATGTGGTTAAGAACTACATCAAGTCAAAATACGACACAATGTGGAACAAAATCGCATCAAACGCAAGCGATGTAGATGAGTATATCGACATCGAATCTCTTGCTCAGGTTTACCTGATAAACGAATTCGGTAAGAACTGGGACTCAGGTGCAGGTAGCTTCTACTTTGTTTACGAACCTGATGAAAACGGCAATTACAAGTTCTTTGCTTCTCCGGTTTGGGATTACGACAACTCTCTTGGTAACGCACGAGGCGTATCAAGCGACTTAAGAAACTTAGGTATCACTGACTACGAAGAACCAACAGGCTGGTTCTCTAAACTCAAAAACGGCTATTCTGGACCAAACTTCCTGACAGATTCAATCAAAAACTGCGATGCTTTAAACGATAAGATTCCTACCGTCTGGTTTGAACAGTTCTTACCTGCAATAGAGAACAGATTAAACGGCGAAGGTCTTAACAACACTGAGCTTTACTCAGCTGATGTTTATCTTTCATATCTTACTAAGAGTGCTGATATGAACTACAAACGCTGGGAAATGGTTACAGACTCAGCATGGATTTGTGACCACTCCTCATTAAGAGAAAGCACCGCTACTTATGAGTACAACGAGTACGGTCAGGTTGTGGGTATGTCTTACAAGCAGAATTCATCCGATACTAAGTACACAAAGTACAGCTTTACTGATGAATTCCAGTATATGGTTGATTGGGCTAATTCCCGTGCAGCCTGGTTATCAGACCAGTATTTCGATTCATACACACCAAGCGAAATTATTCCAACCGAACCGCCTACAGAACCTCCTACAGAGCCACCTGTAACCCCTGACCCAGAACCTGTGTTTGATTTATCAAACGCAATCGCAGCTTGGCAGTTTAACCCTGAGGGCAAAATTGCTGAAGATAAACTCGTAGAGTACGGCAACGCCGACGAAGGATACAACGCTACTTACGGCGATGGTAAATTAAGTGGCACTATTGATGGTACAAAAATGCGTGCTCTCGAGTGGTCTGTACCTGAGTACGGCACAAACGGCGTCAATATGGTTCCTATTATGCCTGCAGGCTCAAAGAATCTTTGGGGCACACCATACGTACAGTTTGAAATTTCAACCAAAGATTATACAGACATCTCATTCACAGCATATATGGCAGGCTCGAAGAAATGTCCTGCTTCATGGAAACTCCAATACAGTCTTGACAAAGAGAGTTTCACTGACATCGAAAATGCTGTTGCTACTATCACATCAGCTAACCGCAAAATAATGATGCCATATCTCGAAAACTTCAAACTCCCTGAGGCTGTTAATAATCAGGACAGCGTTATCTTAAGACTTGTTCCTGTCTCAAATACTACCGTTAATGGTGGCACAACTGAGGATGACCCTACGGGCGGAGAGCTTGCTATCAACAACATCCTCATCAGCGGTAAAAAGACAACTGCAGACTTAATGGGTGATACCGACCTCGATGGCGAAGTCACCATTATGGATGCTACTGCAATCCAGCTCCATTTAGCTCAGCTTGAAATACTATCAGAAAGAGCATTAGCAGTTGCCAATGTTGACCGTGATGCAGAACTTACAATTATGGATACTACATACATCCAGATGTTCCTTGCTGAATTGCTTGACAAGCTATAATTCTAACTAACACAATTTTTACCGCTATCGTCTATCCGATAGCGGTAAAATGAAAGGATTGATACATATGAAAAAAATACTCAGCTTATTGCTTGCGTTGATTATGATAGTTTCTGTGTGTTCAGTTGCTATTACTTCAACCGCCGCAGAAACAACACCTGACGTTACCTCTGCTGTAACAAACGCTCTTTACGCTCACGCATACAATGGTGAAGAAGCTGACAGCGAGGCATGGGTAAAATGGTACGAAAACAAAGGCAAAATGTACTTCTTTATGCCTACCTGTACTAATACAAAAAGTCTTGAAATCTACAACTCTTTTGACTCTGATGTTACTATCAACGGCGTGACAATCAAATCAAACGAGTCAGCTGTTGTAAGCTTTGAAGAAGACGCAGAGTACACCGCTACAGCTAATGGCAAAAGCTATATGGTAGTTGTTCTTGTTTCAAGTGCCGAAGCTGCTATGTTTATCAACAACCCTGATGATTTTGACGGCCAAAACCTCTGGGATTACTTAACAGACACAAAGGAAAACTCTGCTTCTGCTACAAGTGCATTACTTGACGAAGAGGGAAATCTCGACTCAACTCCTATCAAGAAAATCAAAGGCAGAGGTAACACCTCCTGGGACGCTGACAAAAAGGGCTTCAACATCACCTATGATGGTGCTGTCAAAGTAGGCAATATGCAGAAATGCAAAAAGTTCTCTATCATCTCAAACTTCCAGGACGCATCTTTAACACGTAACAGACTTCTCTACGATTTAGCAGACGAAGTCGGCGTGCCTTACGCATCAGACTCACGTTTTACCGAAGTTTACGTTAACGGTGAGTACATCGGTAACTATCAGGTGTGTGAAAAGGTTGATGTTGGCAAAAACACCCTTATGCCAGACATCGACGACGAAGAGTATCTGAGCTACTGCGACGGTACAGCTACTAATTTCTCATTCGTATGCGAGATTGATGCAAATCCTGACGATGACGACTTCACAGTAAAGGCTTCAAACGGCAACAACCTCACAATGAAAGCTCCTGAGCTTGAAAGAAACGACCCTAACTATGCAAAAACAAGAAGCTTTATCAAAAATAAATACGACACAATGTTTACAAAGCTTTTAACAAACGCATCTAATGTAAACGATTTTATCGACCTTGAATCTTTAGCTCAGGTTTACCTCATAAACGAGCTTGGCAAAAACTGGGACGCTGGTGCGGGCAGTTTCTTCTTCGTATACAAGCCTGATGAAGACGGCAAGTATAAATTCTTTGCTTCCCCTGTTTGGGACTACGATAACTCTCTCGGTAACGCACAGGGTGTTGAAGGCGACTTAAGAAACCTTGGTATCAATGACTACGAAGAGCCTACAGGCTGGTTTGCAAAATACAAAAACGGCTATCGTGGACCTAACTTCTTAAAAGAGTCTGTTGCTCGTTGCAAACAATTAACCGCGCTTATTCCTACTGTATGGTTCGAACAGTTTGTTCCTGCTATCAACGATAAATTAAACGGCACAGACCTCAGTGACACAGAGCTTTATTCTTCCGATGTTTATTTAAACAAACTCACAAAGAGTGCTAAAATGAACTTTATCCGTTGGGATATCATTCAGGAACCACAGTGGATTGCTGACCACACATCACTCAATAAGTGCTACGCTACATATGAGTACAATATGTTTGGCCAGATAGTAGGCGTTGACTATTCACAGGACGAAAAGGCTACCAAGTACGATCAGTATGTATTTGAGGCTGAGTATCAGTATATGATTGACTGGACAAACTCACGTGTTGCGTGGATGTCAAGTCAGTACATCGACTCCTACACTCCTGTCGAACCGCCTATCTTAGTCGGTGACGCTGACACAGACGGTGAGGTTTCTATCCTCGACGCAACTGCTATCCAGCTCCATGTTGCGAGTATAAAGAGTCTTTCAGATTTAGGACTTGCTAGTGCTGACGCTGATAAAGACGGCGATATTTCTGTTCTTGATGCAACAGAAATTCAGCTTTACGTTGCCGGTCTTATTGACGAGCTTTAATATCAAAACTAAACCGACCGATGAAAAATCGGTCGGTTTTTCTATTGACCGCATGAATTAAAGGCGGTATTATTATATGCAGAAACATTTGCGCAGGAGGTTACTATGATTATTGATACACACACTCACATCGGTACTATGCTTAATTTTGATATGAGAGAAGAGCACATCACATATATGATGAAAGAGTACGGTATCGACCACTGTATTGTTTCAAATTCCGAGTGCGCAACTCATGACCATTTTCAAAACCCTATACCAAAAGAATATATAAAAAATCACATCGACACAAATCAGCGTGTGATTGAGTTCGCCAGAAAAAACGAGGGTAAAATTTCTGTCGCTTTATGGGTTAATCCTTACGATGATCCACAACCTATTGAAAAAATGATCATTGATAACCGTGACATTATCTGTGCTATAAAATTTCATCCGTTTCACTCATCTTTGAGATTTGACAGCAAGGAAATTGACAGCTACATCAAGCTGGCACAAAAATATCAGTTGACTGTTGTTACACATACAGGTGACGGCGAATATGACGGTGTCCAACTCGTTTACGAGGTTGCTCAAAAGTATCCTGACGTTAACTTCGTTATGGTTCATATGGGACTGGGCACAGATAACAATGAAGCGATTGACCTTATCTCTAAGCTACCTAACCTCTATGGTGACACAACATGGGTCAGCATAGAGAGCACACTAAGATTTCTTGAAATCTGCGGTGATGATAAAATCGTATTTGGCTCAGATGCACCGATTGACGGCAAGGATACATATCTTGACAACGGCAAAGGTGACCGTAGCCTGTATCAAGCATACTTTAATGAATTCAAAGATATGGTGTCTGCTGAAACCTACGATAAAATTATGTACAAAAACGCTCAGAAATTATTTAATATAAAGGACAACTGATGAAAAGAATATACGCACTTGTTCTGGCTTTGATATTCATGATAACGCTGTGCAGTTGTGACAACAAAGGGAAAACCGAGATACCTACACCTGCCACTGTTGACACAGATTATCAGATAATAACCGAAATAGACCACTGTGTTGTTGAGCCGGATGATAAACTTCATATGACAATTGAAGATAAGACGTACTACCGTTCTCTTATGGAGTCTATGCTTAACCGTGAAAAAAAGGTGACTTTGTCAGAAAGCAAAGAGCAAAACGAGTATTACGTTGACTTGTTAAAACAGAGCCCGTACTACTTTTTCCTCAGCGAGTGTACCGTAAAAGACAACACCGCACACCTTAAATACGCTTACTCAAAAAGCGAACAGGAAAGTATGCTCTCTTTCATAGACCAGAGCTTTCTTCAGATTATTAACTCTAATGCCACAGCAGACGACAACACTCTTGACCGTATTTTAAATATCTACGGTGCGGTTGCACGAGCTATGACCTATGATCACGCACGCAAAGACAACAAACAACTCGACTCTCCGCTGTTTCAGTATCCTAGCGATGAAATCTACAAAGCGTTAAAAAACGGCGAAAGTGTCTGCTACGGCTTTGCATATACACTACGATTTGCACTCTTACAGCTCGACATTGACTGTTTCTGTGTTTACGGTCCTTGTAGTGGCAGAGGCGAAGCACATATGTGGAACATCTTCAAATACAAAGATAATTTCTACACTTGTGACAGTGCATGGGATCGTGCTGAAGAAGGTTACGCTTGTCTGTACCATTTTGGTAAAACCGACAAAGAGCGTGAGGCTGATACCCTCACACGCACAGGTTTTTCATCTAAATTCTTTGACGAATATGGAAAAATTGAATGTACCGACGAAACTTTTAAAATTTTTAGAGGAGTCAGTCGCTATACTTGGGTAAACACCCACACCTACTTTACCGAAGACTTCGAAGCAAACGAGTACATCTTTGACACAACTACTATGGAAATGAAATAAAACAGGTTGCAGCACAAAAGTGTTGCAACCTGTTTTTTACTTTCTATTTTTCTTCTCTTTTATATCGAAACAGTGTGTTCTCTGCCCACTCGCGGTCAATTTTGATAAAACCCGAGAGCTTCTTATCGTTCTGACCTACAGCATTTACTATCTGTACCGAACGTGCATAAACTTCAAGTCGGGCAGACTGGACATACGGCTCGTGATTCTCTCCGACAAAAAATGTAAAACCCATAGTGTTGGTTTCACGGTTATACATTGAAAGGTAGCCTTCCTCTACCTTAGGAAGATTGTGCTTTTTAGCTACAGTTTCGCTTACGGCAAGCTTGCACAGCTCAACCGCCATATCATCTAAACCGGATTCAAAAATAAAAACCTTTTCCTTAAATGAGTTGAAATCAGGAGTAATGCGTTTTGTTATACCCTTTAAGTTTCGGTAGTCCTCCTCAAGACTTCTGTCCTCAAGCTGAAAACGCTCAATCTGAGGAATAAGATACACCATAAAACGGTGCTTCATATCGTTGTAAAGCAACGGATATGTAAATCTACCCTCATAAGAACAGTTTTCGCACTTCCATTTCAAAAGCTTTTCACTGAGTAAATCTTCTCTGAATTTAGGGTCATTAGTGGCATTTATGCTTGTATAAACGTGAACATTTGAAATCTCGTTACAGTTAGGACACGCAACTTCCTTTGAAATTACATTAGACATAAAGACACCTCCTGAGTATTCTCTTATCATTATAACATTCGTTTTGTTAAATGCAAGAAAAATAGTTGTTGATTTTAAGCCTCTTATCTGCGATAATAAACGTATATGATAGTTTTTACTGGAGGTAATCTCATGGATATTAAAAATGATTTAAAAAACGGCGTAAAACTTTGTGCAGATGCAGCTACCGATGTTGCTCAGGCTCTTGTTGAAAAAAGCCGTCTGAAAGCTAAGGCTAACCGCATCAAGCAGGTTATCAAGGCTGACACCGAGCTTATGAATCAGGCATACATTGAACTCGGCAGATATTTTTATGAGAATCTCAGAGAGGATGCCGACCAGGAGTGCGAAGCTCTGTGCGTTGTTGTAGACAAGACTACAAAGAGAATCGACAAAGCAAGTAGAAAATACGTTGAGATTATGAGCTCGTCAAATGACGTGAAATTCAAAAGCGAGAACACCGAGAAAATCAAGAAAATTGTTTCTGACACTGCCGAAGATATAAAAGATAAAGCAAAAGAAACCGGTAAGAAAGCCAAAAACAAAGCTACCGACCTTTCAGACAAAGCCAAATTAAAAGCTCAGGATATTTCAGCAAAAGCTAAGGTCACTGTCGCTGATTTCAAGGACAAAGCAAAAGACAAGGCTGAAGATTTCAAAGCATTTATCGGCCCTGACGAAACTGACAAAGATATCATCAATGAAATCGAAGAAGAAATTGAAATCGAAAAACCTGCTGAGGTCAAAGTAATCGCCACAGAATGTGAAGTTTTCGCTGACGATGCTGACGACGAAATGGCTGACGTTGTAGTAGCTCCTGCTGAAGTAGACGTAAAATCGGAAAACTCTGCTGATACAAAAGATGTTGCAACATACAGCATCGACGACGAGGAATCCCCAGAGGAGTTTGAGTTTTAATTAAGCGTTGAATACTAGCTGAGGACAACGAAATGTGATATTAAGCGTTGTGGTCCGTAGCCCTCATAAAGTCAAATGCGAACCCGACCTGTTGCAGTTTAAGAATGTAAACAAAACGGGGCGAGAGAGTATGTGGACTTTTGAGGATTAGCGAAGGACAACGAAACGTGATATTAAGCGTTGAGGTCCGTAGCCCTCATGGAGTTGTTACTATAAATTCCTATAATCAAACCCAATAAAACAGCAAGGGCTGTGCCTTTTGGCACAGCCCTTAATTATTGTTATTATAAATTATTCAGCATCATGCTCGCTGTTATCTTCTGAATTTTCAGCAGAAACCTCAACCTTTTTAGATTTGATTTTTGTGCTAAGGAAGATGATACCGATAAACAGAGCAATTGAAACGAGTGTCATTGTAACGCCGAGTGGGAAACCTACAGGACAGTACTTGAGCTTGATATCATGCTGACCTGCTGAGAGCTTGAAAGCAACCAAAGCGTCACAAATAGGTGTGATTTCAACCTCTTCACCATCAACATAAGCTTTCCAACCCTTATCATAAGAGATAGATGTGTAGAACACGCCATCCTCTTTGACATCGATTGTACCCTCAATAAGAGTATCTGTTGATTTTGTGCATTGTAAAGCACTCGCACTGAACTTTTCGTAAGCCTGTCTGAACAACTCTTCGTTGAACATATTACAGTAAACGTGACAGCTGCCCACTGTAACATTTGAAAGGTCAGAGTAAACAGAAAGCTTGTCGCCCTCTTCTACACTACCCATCTGCATAATGTATGGACGCTTAACGTAGTTTGTGATAACATTATTATCGTTAACCTTTAAATCACAGCTATCACCCTCGCCGCACTGGAAGTAAGCATATGCTGTGCCGTCGTATGGAGCTGTGTAGTTAAATTTAACGTGAGGTGACTGTGATGAGTCTGTGAGCTCAAATGAGTAACTACCATAGCCGTTTTTAGACATTGGGAAAAACTCAGCATCTGAGTGTCCCTGCGAAACGACATCAAGCGCTTCATACAGATTACCATTTAATCCTGTAGCAAGACGGAAAATCTCGTTCTGGTTATCAAACGGATTTGAGCTTGCCATTTTAACATCAAAATCAAGAATGTCTTCGTTTACCATAAATCCCTGTGGAATATAGTACTTATTTTTGAGAAGCTTTACGTTGCCCTCCTGATGAGCTAGTTCATTGTGCTCAGTGTCAAGGAAGTAGCCGTAAGGTGAAATAAGATACTTGATGTTAAGCATCATATTAGTAAATGGTGAGCTCTCCTGATATGTGTATCGGTTACTTGCTACCCAACCGCAAATACCGAACTTCTCCATATAAGCAGTTACGTCTGAATTAGCAACAGAACTGAAGATAGAAATACCGTTAACTCCGATAAGAGCATTGTCGTTTAATGTGTGGTACTTTGTTACCTCGGTATGGAACAAATCTTCGTTGTTGTATTCTAAATTATCCAAATACTCAACTGTATCCAGTGTAGCCTGAGTGCCCAGCGGATAAGATGTTGTAGTAGTAGTACCTACGGTTTTTACACCGATATATGCTGTGCAAGCACCTTCAGCAAGGCAGATTATAAACAACGCTACAGCTACCGCCTGCTTTGGAACAATCTTTAATGTGCTCAGGAACAGCCATGCAATTACTAAAACTGCGATACATACAGTGCCGGCTACTATCTTCGCATCGTTGTATTTATACACAAAGTAAATTACACCGGTAAGTATTAATACTGTTATCAGAATGTGCAGAAGTTTTACATTTTCGAGGTTCATAAACACTCTGTACGCTAAAACTATAAGAACAAAAGAGAACAGGAATGAGAATCTGTATGGCAACATATTTGGGAAGTGGAAACCATGCCAGATAAAGTCGAGCTGACGGATAATAAAGCTGAGCATAAAGAACAGCAGTAAAGCTCCGCCCACAATACGTTCACGAATTTTGATATTCTTACAAGTAAAGAATAGAATTCCCAAAACAAGTGCAACAACGCCGCAATAGATATTTGGCAGACCCTCTTTTGCAGTAGGCTCGATAAATGCACCTGCATTTGAGATAACCTCACCTAAAGCCTGCATAGTGCCTTTGAAATCAGCAGTATCACCGATATTGATAGCGTAATCTTTAGGGAAAGTATTGTCAGATGAATGAGTATTACCCAGTGCAATAGCTGTAGGAACAGTCAGAATAGCTGTCATCGCAAGTGATAACGCTGAGAAGCCTACCATCTTGAAAAAGCTGATAAACAGGTTTTTAATACCCTTGTACTCAACAATACAGTAACTGATACTCACCAGCATTACAAAAATACAAGTGAAAAGACCGATGTAATAATTTGCAAGTACCGACAGAGCAAGAGCGATAACATACAGCTTGAATTTTCCATCCTTTAAAAGTGCTATAGTACCGGCAATAACAAGCGGTAAAAGTGCAACGGTATCAATCCAGATTACGTTCCAATAATAGCCCATAATAAATGAGCATAACGCATACATAATTGAAAATGCAGCGACTGAGATATCACGCTTTTTGAAAGTGATACGTAAAAACTGAGCAAAAAACAGACCTGCAAATCCGATTTTTGCACAAGTGATTATTGCTAAAAACTCTCTGAGATACTCAGCAGGAACAAAAACCGACAGAAAATTCAGCGGACTAGCCAGGTAGTAAGCCATCAACGCTATGTAGTTGGCACCACCGCCACTACGCCAGGTCCACAGAAGTGATCCGCCCTCCTGAAGCTTGTCCTGAAAATCTACCAGAAACGGGTAGTACTGGTGCCACAGGTCGGTAACAAGAATCTGCTCATCACCAAACGGTGCAACCTTTGCAAATGCAAAACAGCCGTACATCAAAGCAAACGGTACTAAAAATGCTACAAAAAACCACAGATTACGCAAGAAGAAATTCTTACTGTCTGACGGGTCAATTAACTGTAGCCAAATTGATTTTTTAGGTTCAATCTTTTTGACTTTTTTAGCGGACATAATTTACCTCCACATAATTATTCATTATAATTTTACCACAAAATACAATAAGGTAAAGACCCCAGAAGCAAAATTTACAAATTTTCCTTAAAAACTTATACAAAGCATAGACTTTTCTTTCATCTATTGGTATAATTAAAGTTGCTTATGAGGTGATATTTATGAAAACTATTGATATTATTGTACCTTGCTACAATGAGGAGGAAGTCCTCCCGCTTTTTGTCAAAGAGACAAACGAAGTAATCGCAACGATTCCTGATTACAGCTTCAGATATATTTTTGTTGATGACGGTTCAAAGGACAAGACCTTACAGGTTTTAAAAACTCTTGCATCCCGTTTTTCTAACGTAAAATACATTTCGTTTTCACGTAACTTCGGAAAAGAGTCTGCTATGTATGCCGGACTCAAAAACTCAACTGCTGATTATGTTATCGTTATGGACGCTGACCTGCAGCATCCTCCTAAGATGTTCCCACCGATGATACAGGGAATTGAAGAGGGCAACGACTGCTGTGCACTTTATCGTGCCAAGCAGACCGGCGAGAGCAAATTAAGACAGTTTGTGTCTAAAATCTTCTTCTCATTTCAGAACAATATCTCAGACGTTAAGATGCCGGACGGTGCGGTTGACTACCGTATCATGAGTCGCAAGATGGTAAACGCTATTTTGGAACTTTCTGAAGTTCAGCGTTTTTCAAAGGGTATTTTCTGTTGGGTCGGATTTAAGACTAAGTGGATTGAATACCAGAATGTTGAGCGTACTGTTGGTACAACAAAGTGGAGTCTTTGGGGCTTGTTCAAATATGCTTTAGACGGTATCACAGCATTTTCCGTAACACCGCTCAGACTGATTGCAGTTATGGGATTTATCATCTCACTGCTGGCATTTGTATATATCATCATCACTTTAGTACAGACACTGTGTTTTGGTATTGATGTTCCTGGTTATGTTACAACTCTTTGTGCTACTTTATTCTTAGGCGGTATCATTGAACTTTCTGTCGGAATTTTAGGCGAGTACATCGGCAGAATTTATATGGAAACCAAAAACCGTCCTATCTACATTGCTGACGAAACAAACCTTGACGACGAAGATATTCTCTGATAGGTGCGATGCTGTGCAGGAGGAAATATGATAAAAAAACTATGGGATAAATTCCACGAAATTATTATGTACCTGATTTTCGGTGTACTGACAACTGTGGTTTCGTGGGTATCATACGCCGTATTCACAACATTCATTCCTACTATCTCATTCTGGGGTATAACAATAGACCTTACCACTACTTCGAATGTGTTATCGTGGATTTGTGCCGTTGTGTTTGCGTACATAACTAACAAAATTTGGGTGTTCGAGAGTAAGTCGTGGAAACCAAGCGTTGCATTCAAAGAATTCTGGCTGTTTGTATCTTCCAGACTTGTAACAGGTGTTATTGAGTGGGTCGGACTTCCGTTGCTCATCAAAATCGGATTTAACCAGAGCATTTTAGGTATCGAAGGAATGCTCGCAAAAATTCTGGTCAGTGTAATCGTTGTTATTCTCAACTACGTTTTGTCAAAACTGTTTATTTTCAAGAACAAGGAAAAAACAAAAACTAAAAACACAAAAGCGTAATATAAAATTGAAACAAGTTCATTTTAAAAAACTCCAATCTTGTTTATTTTCGTAACAACAGTTTATAATCAGACAAATAAAAACCGCTGTGGCTATTACCACAGCGGTTATTTTTTTGCTTTTTGAGTGCATCTGAATTTTGTTAAAACGATTTACAAACCAAAAGGGCGGTCAAAAGACCGCCCTAAAGATTATAAATTTAACTCTTATGAATTAGAGTAACTCAGCAAGGTAGAGCTGAATGTATGTAGCGTCTAAGATAGAGATGACACCGTCTTCGTTGAAGTCAGCACGGCTTAATGCATCTTCATCAAGAACCTCGAGCTTAGCAAGGTGGTACTGGATAGCTGTAACATCCATTACAGAAATCTTACCATCGCCATCAACGTCACCGTTTTCGAAGATACCGATTGTTGAATCTTCTGCACTCCACTCTACTACAACACCTGTGTTCTCGATAGCAGCAACAACGTCTTCAACTGCAAGACCAAGACCATTAGCAACATCGTCTACGATCTGCTGATCGCTCTTGCCTGAGAATGTTCTTGCATTCTCGAGCTTGTTAAGTAAGAAGTCCTCGAACATAGCGTTTGCGTCTGTTGTGCTAGGTACACATGTACCAACTACGTTACCGATAGAAGTAATGCACTTTTCTGGGCCGAATACTGATGCATCCTGACCTCTCCAGAAAGCAGCCTGAGCTACCTTAGAGCTATCTTCTGGGTTCTCGTAGAATGTACCATCACAGTAAGCGCTGTCGCCTAAAACTGTTGAATCAAATAAGAGGTTGTATGTCTGATCACCTGTATCAGCTGAGAAGATAACAGCATAAAGCTTGCCAACTTCAAGTTCAATACCCTTAGATTCTAAGTCGTATGTCCAGATACCGTCGCCGTCAGCGTCAGTACAAACTTCTTTCTTTGCCTGCCATGCGAAGAAACCGTCTCCGCCGTAAGCCCAGATGTGGCAGAATACTTTCTTAACGCCTTCCCAACCTGTTGTGTTGAGTTCGAAGTTAAGAACGCCTGTTACATACTCAGGCTCTGATGGTGCGTCTGTTGGAGCTTCTGAAGGCTCTTCTGTAGGCTCCTCAGTTGGCTCTTCTGTTGGCTCTTCTGTTGGCTCCTCTGTAGGCTCCTCAGTTGGATCCTCAGCTGGAGGTGTTACCTCAAATTTTGTGATAACTGTGCCTTCCTTCTTAGCGAAGTCAAAGCCATTGATATCAATTGTAAGTGTAACAGTTGAACCGTTTACCTCAACAACATTGTTAGGGTTTGTCTGGCCGTCAAATGTGCCGTCGCTTGCCCAGTTGTATGTCCATGAGTGGTTAACTGCGAACTTAACCTGATACA
>JAFUKO010000003.1 GCA_017473555.1 Ruminococcus sp.
AAGCACACAGATAATAATTTTATATACACAATGAGCGACACAACCTGTGTTTATGGTTTAGGTGAAGCGGTACGAGGTATCAATAAGCGTGGTTGGATATATGAAGGCTACTGCTCTGATGACCCTTGTCATACTGAGGACAAACGTTCTCTCTATGGAGCACACAACTTCCTTATCATTGATGATAAATCAAACGGTGGTGATCGCTTTGGTGTATTTTTTGATTATCCCGCTCGCATCACCTTTGATATAGGATATACTGAACCTGACACTTTATCAATAAGTACAGAAAAAGATGATATTGATGTTTACATCATAGAGGGTGACACCTTAAGAGAAATTGTCAGAAATTTCCGCTCTATCATCGGTATGAGCTATATTGCACCAAAATGGGCTTTTGGCTTCATGCAGAGTCGTTGGAGCTACTTTACTAAAGATGATGTTATCCGCATCGCAGATTCATACAAAGAAGCTGATATTCCTCTGGACGCTATCTTCCTTGATATAGACTATATGGAAAGATATAAGGACTTCACTATAAACAATGAGCGTTTTCCTGATTTTGACCAGTTCGTTTCATATATGAAATCACGTGGCATCCGTCTTGTTCCAATTATTGACGCTGCAGTTAAAGTCGAAGACGGCTACGATGTATACGAAGAAGGTAAGAAAAACGGCTATTTCTGTAAGGACGAAAATGGCGACGACTACATCGTAGGCGTATGGCCGGGCAAAACAGTTTTCCCTGATTTCTTAAATGATGAAGTAGGCAAATGGTTTGGTGACAAGTATAAACTCCTGACAGATATGGGTATCGAGGGCTTCTGGAATGATATGAACGAGCCTGCGATTTTCTATTCTGAAAAAGGTGTAGACAGAGCATTCGCAGAAATGGACAGATACAAAGAAATTCCACTTGATGCAAACACCTTCTTTGACTGTCGTGACGTATTCGCAAAACTCTCTAACTCGCAGGAAGACTATAACGCTTTCTACCACAACTACAACGGTAAAAAATACAAACACAACGATATTCATAACCTCTACGGCTATTTTATGACCAAATCAGCGTCTGATAGCTTTGCACGCCATAATCCGGACAAGCGAACACTTATGTTCTCACGTGCATCTTACATCGGTGCACACCGTTATGGTGGTATCTGGACTGGTGATAACCACTCATGGTGGTCACATATTCTGCTGTGCTTAAAGCAGATGCCGTCACTCAATATGTGCGGCTTCTTATATACCGGCTGTGATATGGGTGGCTTCAACGGTAATTGTACAAGAGATTTATTACTCCGTTGGCTCTCACTTTCAATCTTCACTCCGCTTTTCAGAAATCATTCAGCCTGTGGCACAAAAGATCAGGAGTGCTTTGCATTCGGCGAAACAAAAGATTTCAAAAACATCGTTGACTTAAGATATCGTCTTATTCCGTATATTTACAGCGAGTATATGAAAGCTACACTCAATAATGATATGTACATCCGTCCACTTTCATTCGACTATGAAAACGACGAAATGGCTAAAAATGTTGAAGACCAGCTTATGGTTGGCGAAGCAGTTATGATAGCTCCTGTATATACACAGAACGCTAACGGCAGATATGTTTATATTCCTGAGAATATGACTCAGCTCAGATTAAACGCTGACGGTACTTTAACTGAGAGCAAAATTGAGAAAGGTCACCACTATATCAATGTAGCACTTAACGAGGTTGTTTTCTTCATCAAGGATGGTTATTGCGTACCAATGTGTGACAGAGCTGATAATGTTGAAAGCATAAACGAAGATACAATCACTCTTTACGGCACAGGCAACAATTACGAGTTATATACAGACGATGGCTACACAACCGCTCCTTCACTTGATTCAGTTAAAACTATCAGTAAATAAAAATAAAAAAACAAGGCACTCATTAAGAGTGCCTTGAACTTTTAAACTAAATTAAGCAATGATTTCGCCGTCAACTGTACCAACAATACCAGCAGCGTTTGACTCATCAGTATCAATGTGCATAGCAGGAGCGAAGTTAGGATGAACACGGCAAACAACATCGCCGAATACGAGCTTTCTGCCCTCACCACCAACAGCAACAGAAACAATCTGCTTATCCTGAACGCCGAACTCTTCAGCAGCCTCAGGTGTTAAGTGGATGTGTCTTTTAGCAACGATAATACCGTTTTCGATTTCAACTTCACCACAAGGGCCAACGAGCTTGCAACCAGGAGTATCAGCAACGTCGCCTGACTCTCTTACAGGAGCTGTAACGCCGAGTTTACGAGCGTCTGTGAAAGCAACCTCAACCTGATCTGCGCCTCTGAAAGGACCGAGGATTGACATTGTGAGTTCACCCTTTGGACCAACAACAGTAACCTTTTCTGCACAAGCAAACTGACCAGGCTGTGAAAGATCCTTTTTGTTAGTAAGTGTTGCACCCTCACCATAAAGTGTAGCAAATGTTTCTGCTGTAACGTGGATATGACGAGCAGAAGTTTCAACCATAATTTTCATTTGATTAACCACCTATCTTAAATTTATCATATATATTTTACATCAAACATATACAAATTTCAACTCATTTTGCAACAAGAGGTGATTTTTTTGAGTTTAAACTGGATAGATTTAAAAAAAGAATGTATGAATTGCGAGAAATGTGACCTATGCAAAACAAGAACTAATGTAGTTTTCGGTGTAGGCAACGAAAACGCTGAAGTTATGTTTATAGGAGAAGGTCCCGGAGAAAACGAGGATTTGCAGGGAGAACCATTCGTAGGCAGAGCAGGTAAGCTACTCGACAAACTTCTATACGCCGTTGACCTGGACCGCCACAAGAATATATATATAGCAAATATCGTGAAGTGCAGACCACCAAAAAACCGTGATCCGTTTCAGGATGAGCAGATAGAATGTATGGACTGGCTCAGAGCACAAACACGCTTGATTCGTCCAAAAATCATAGTTTGTTTAGGACGAATTGCCGGTATGAAAATAATAAAAGAGGATCTGAAAATCACTAAAGAACATGGAAAATGGTTTGAGAAAAACGGTGTACATATTATGGCTATGTATCATCCGGCAGCAATCCTCAGAAATCCCAACCAAATGGAAGAAGCTTTAAAAGATTTTTTAATTCTACGTGAGAAAATAAACGAAATCTGTGATCATACCTATCAGTGATAATCAAATTTTATAGCTTAGCACTGTTACCTATTTTTAAAAAGTTGAAAGTACCTCTATAAAATAACTAAGGCTCCGTGTAACCACGGAGCCTTTAATTATATGTGTTAAATCAGATTAGATTATGCTCTTTCTTTTCTAGCAAGAACAACTACCATAGCAGCTGCGAGCATAACGCCGAGCATAACAAAGAGAACTGTTGTCTCCTGGCCTGTCTTTGTTGTGCTACCGTTCTTTGAAGTACCTGTAGAAGCGCTAGGGTTTGTTGAACCGCCTGATGGTGTATCAGAAGCTGAATCATCTTTACCTGTCTCGAGTGATGATTTAGAAGCGTCCCAGTCAACCTTTACGCCTGTGTTCTTGATACCCTCTGTAACGTTCTCCTGCTTGAGGCTAAGAGCCTTAGCTGTGTCATCGATAAGAGTCTGGTCGTCTTTACCTGAGTATGTTCTAGCATTCTCAAGGTTGTTTGTGAGGAAGCCCTCGAAGAGACCCTGTCTTGATGTTGTAGATGGGCAACAAGTACCAACTACGTTACCGATAGAAGTTACGCACATTTCTGGGCCGTATACTGTTGCATCCTGACCCTTCCAGAAAGCAGCCTGAGCAGTCTTTGAGCTATCCTCTGGGTTCTCGTATGTTGTACCATCACAGAAAGCTGTGTCACCGATACAATCTGTACCAGCTAAGAGGTTGTATGTCTGCATACCGTTCTCATTAGAGAAAATAACAGCATAGAGTGTACCAGCTTCGAGAGTAACGCTCTTAGCATCAAGGTCGTATGTCCAGATGCCGTCGCCGTCTTTATCTGTACAAGCCTCACCCTTTGCCTGCCAAGCATAGAAAGAATCGCCGCCGTAAACCCAAACGTGGCAGAATACTTTCTTGAAGTTGTTCCAACCAGCTGAGTTAGCATCAAAGTTGAATGTGTTAGCAGCAGCTGTATCAGCTACCTCACCGTCTGCACCTGTATCAGCAGCACCGTCAGCAGCAACATCAGCAACAGCGTCAGCACTGTTATCAGCGATCTCTACCTGAGCAGCAGAAGTTGCGATCATAGCTACGCTCATGAGCATAACGATTGCGAGCATAACGCTCATAATTCTTTTGAACATAATAATCTCCTCCAAATTTTAATAATTTGCATAATCCTAAAGATTTACACTTTAGCATATCCATTATACATCAGTCAGTACGATTTTTCAAGATACTATATCTAATTATTTCAAAAAATTTACACAAATCTTACTAAATATTATTAACTTTTTTTATCAAATAGAATAGTTATCTTTAGTATAAGAATTTATATTATTTCTTACGCTTTGAAACAGCGACAACAACTACTACAACAATCGCTGCAACAACTAATAAACCACCACCAACGAAGATCCAAAGTGGGAAAGAACCCTCTTCTTCAACTTCAACATCAGACTGAGCCTCAGTTGGAGCCTCAGTAGGAGCTTCTGTAGGTACTTCTACCTCAGGGAACTCGACAGAAACACCTTCTGCATTACCCCAAGTACGGTCAATATCTTTATTAAATACGCCGTCAGGATCCACGATTGCACCATCAGAGCTGAACTGAGCTGCCGGATGTACACTATCTTTATTTGTTAACCAACGAGCGATTGTACACTGTTTTGATGAGTCAACAGGGTTAACACATGTTTCGCCGTCGCATATAACGATATCACCCTTACAAGCTGATGTAAGGTTAAGATTGTATGTCTGCATACCATTTTCATTTGAGAAAATTACTGAGTATGAAGAATCCTCTTTAAATTCAAAGCCTGAGATATCATAACTCCAGTAACCATTACCTAAATCTGTACATCTCTCATCCTTGCTCTGCCAAGCGTGGAAATCGCCACCATCATTACCTTCGCTCCAGATGTGACAGAAAACAAGAGAAAAATTACGCCAAGCAACGCTTCCCTCGTAAGGTACCTGGAAATAGATAAAATCAGTTGATGTTTTTTCCTCTGCACCGGCACTGAAAGTGAGAGCTGAGAACATAAGAACCAATGTTGCTAAAATTAAGCAGATAATTCTTTTCATAAAATAACCTCCGTTATGTTGTTACAATAATTATACAACATAAAAATATGGATTTCAACAAAAATGGCACACTTGATAAAAGCGTGCCATCGTAATGTTAATTATTATTATTCAGCCTTTGACTTTTTGTTTTTAGTGTAATAGTAAGCGCCGAAACCGCCGCCTGCTACAACAATTGCAAGGATAACCCAGAGCCATACAGAGCTGAAGATTCCGCCGTCCTTATCAGTCTGAGAACGAGTAGCAGTAATAGAATCAGGAGAAGATACACCACCAATATCAGATACTGATGAATCATCGTCCTTGTCATCATCTGTTTTAGTTGTAGTATCCTTTTTATTATCGTTCTTATTGTCGTTGCTGTTGTTTGGGTTGTTCTCGTGAGCATCGCCACCATTAGCGTCGTCTTCTTTGCCTTCCATAGTTGTGCCACCAGCCATATTAACGTCAGCGTCCTCACTATCACCTGTTACAGAGTTTACAAATAAACCCTGATCCTGCTTATCAGTTGTATTGAGCTCAGGTGCTTTGTTCTCAATTACCTTAGTACCGTTAACCTTTACATCACACTTGAAAGTATAGTTAGTGAACTGTTCCATTGAGCTTGGATAGAGATAACGTACATAGTAAGAAATGTTAGTTGTAGTTGATTTTACAGCTTCAAACTTAACTGAAATAACTGTACCATTGTCAAAACTTACACCGCTTAAGATAGACCAGTTACCAATGATCTCGTCCTTGAGGTTAGGGTTGATAACAGCCATATGTTCATCTGAATTATAGTTACCTGTAAAATCTGCGATTTCCTTAACTTTTAAAGCAGTAGAATCATAGTAAACAGAAAAGTCACAACCAACTACCTTTTCAGGAACAGTAAGTTTCAATGTGTAAATAACTTCGTCGCCTTTGTTAACATTCACAGCAGTTTCAGCTTTTTCAAGAGCAGAAGCAGAAACAGCAGCAAAAGATACAATAATAATCAATGACATTAGTATAGCAATAAATTTTTTCATACTAAACATCCTTTCCAATTAACTTAGGGTTATTATACACTATATGATAATATTTTTCAATAAACAATTTATTAATTCATTAAATCTTCACATAATAATCAGTTGTTACATATAAACATCACAAATGTAGTATGAAAATCATGTAATGTAGATAGTAAGTTAATTACTCTAATAATACATATATACCTGCAACAGATGGTGCAAACTTAAATACTACTGATTAATATCTAAGATATTTACAATCAATAATTCACGACAACTATTAATGCAAATAACTTAAAATTCACCTGATAAAAATCACAAACCCCCTTCGAATGAAGGGGGTCCGTAATCAATATTTATCTAAAAATATTAAGTTTAAGATTAGTCAAACTTCTTCTTTCTAGCAAACATTACAACGCCAGCAGCCATTACAAGTACTGTGATGAATGCGATAGCAGCTTCAGTAGAACCAGTCTTAACTGTTGAGCTGTTACCAGGCTTCTTGTTGTTGTCTGTAGAAGATGTTGTTGGCTTAGCAGATGTTGGAGTTGTTGACTCCTCTGTAGGCTCATCAGATGGCTTCTCTGTAGGCACCTCTGTTGGTTCCTCAGTTGGCTCCTCTGTAGGCTCCTGTGTAGGCTCCTGAGTTGGCTCCTCTGTAGGCTCCTGAGTTGGCTCCTCTGTAGGCTCCTGAGTTGGTTCCTCAGTAGGCTCCTGAGTTGGCTCCTCTGTAGGTTCCTCTGTTGGCTCCTCTGTTGGATCCTCTGGGAGGATTGGGTTCTCGACTGGCTCAAGACCGTCGATTACGCCGTTTGTGATAACAGTAGCTGTCTCGTCAACCTTCTCGCCACCATAGATGATCTTGTTGTTGTCTGTGTTGCCAAGTACCTTGAGAGCTGTGTTGATCTCATATACGCCAGGCTCGCCGATAACTTCGAACTGACCTACGAATACAGCATTCTTAGCAGCAAAATCTTCAACGCTCTCAACAACTGGGAATCTTATACCGTCGATGATTGAGAAGTTGTAGATAACTTCACCCTCAACGTCGAAGTTAGAGATTACTGTAGGGATGTTAGGGAACATAGCCTTCTTATCAACATCGCCGTACTCATCAACTGTAGGGATG